>JAERML010000184.1 GCA_016844425.1 Bacteroidota bacterium | reverse complement strand
GAAGAGGCGGCTTTCTCACATCTCACTTCTCACATTTCGGCACGTCCGCTCGACCAATGGCGCTACCGCGAGATTCTCCCAATCTCACCAAATGTCGCGCTCCCCCATCTTCATATCGGTTGGACACCTGTGTACGATGTTCCACGTCTTGCGAGTGCGGTGGGCATACGCAGATTGGCATTGAAAGACGACGGGCGGAACCCGACGAATTCCTTCAAAGACCGGGCCAGCGCTATCGGAGTGATGAAAGCGATGGAATTTGGATTTGACAGCATTGCGTGTGCATCGACGGGGAACGCTGCATCCTCGCTGGCGGGGCTTGCCGCGGCGGTTGGGTTGAAGAGCTTCATCTTTGTTCCTCAGCGTGCTCCTGAACCGAAGGTGACGCAGCTCCTTGTTTTCGGAGCTACGGTGGTGAGAGTGGAGGGGACGTACGAAAACGCTTTCGATCTATGCAGGAAGGCCTGCGAAGAATACGGTTGGTATAATCGGAACAGCGGAACAAACCCGTACCTTGTAGAAGGGAAAAAGACGGCGGGTCTGGAGATTGGCGAACAGATGGCCAAAGAATTGCCAGACTGGGTCGTTGTCTCAGTAGGTGATGGATGCACCATTGGCGGTATAGGGAAGGGGTTGCAGGAAATGAAACGACTCGGCTTCATCGATCGGATGCCGCGACTCTTGGGCGTGCAAGCAGAAGGTTCCCGTCCGATTGTAGAGGCATTCCGGTCAGGCAAGGACCTTGTCCCTGGCGGTGCCGACACGCTTGCCGACAGCATTGCCGTGGGAACGCCGCGCAACTGGCGGCGCGCCATTCAACAGGTGAAGGCCTCTCACGGCGAAATGATTGCTGTGGCTGACGAGAAAATCCTGGAAGCAATGCGTCTTGCCGCCCGGCTCGGTGGTGTCTTTGGAGAGCCCGCGGGTGTGACTGGAATAGCCGGGTTGAAAAAAGCGATCGAGCGAGGCATTGTGGGTCGGCGTGAAACGGCCATCGCCATTATCACAGGTAATGGCTTGAAAGACATCCAATCTGCCAGGCTCGCAGCGGGGGAGGAACTCCGCATTCCTCCTACGATGCAGGCACTGGCCGATGCACTTTCCCTTCCACATCCGTCTCCTACATAAAACCATTCACTATGATCCTGAGGAATGCACGAAGGGTGGTGCTCCAACCCCTATCGATCCAATCAGGCGATCTTCGGATTGATGCTGGAAAGGTGGTGGAATCGGGAAGCATGCTGGTTCCCGGGGCCGGCGAGGAAGTGAGAGATCTTGCGGGTAAGTTACTGATGCCAGGTTTCGTCTGCGCACATACGCATCTGTATTCGAGCCTTGCGCGTGGAATGCCGGGACCGAAATCACCTCCCCGTCATTTCGCGGACATCCTGAAAAAAGTGTGGTGGAGACTTGACCGCGCTCTCGATGAAGAATCGATCTACTACAGCGCTCTTGTGGGAGCGATTGAGGCGCTGCAGTGTGGTACGACCACGCTCATCGATCATCACGCTTCCCCGCGATTCATCCCCGGATCCCTCGATATCATTCGCGAGGCGGTGGAACGGGTCGGTTTGCGTGCTGCCTTGTGCTATGAGGTCACCGACCGCGGGGGTCGGAAACAACGCGATCAGGGACTCGAGGAAAACGAAAGATTCCTTCGCATAACCTCATCCCATCCGTATTTTCGAGGGCTGGTTGGTGCCCATGCGACGTTTACACTGAGCGACGATTCATTGCGACTGTGCGGCCAAATGGCCGAGCGTCACCAGACCGGTGTTCACATTCATGTCGCCGAAGATGTGTGCGATGTGAAGGATGCGAGGAAGAAGCACTCCAAAGGTGTCGTCGATCGACTTCAGACGCACGGGATTCTGAACAGCCACTCCATTCTCGCCCATTGTATCCACCTCGTTCCGCAGGAATTTCGTGCGCTCCGGAAGGCACAGTGTTGGCTGGTGCATAACCCGCGATCAAACATGAACAACAATGTGGGACACGCACCGGTGCATCTCTTCGGGGAACGCGTGGCTCTGGGCACCGACGGCTTCCCTGCGGACATGTTTGAGGAGGCGAGATTTGGATTCTTTAGAGGACAGGAAAACCTGGGGAATTCGCACTTTCGTGCTTCTCGCAAACAGAGCCCGTTCACAAGGTTTGTATCCGGAGGACACGGGTTAGTCTCAGAAATATTTCGTGAGAAGTTCGGATTATTTGAACAAGGGGCCGTGGCAGACCTCGTGGTGCTGGATTATGTGCCACCAACGCCTCTGACCAAAGAGAACCTTCTCTGGCATTTCTTGTTCGGCATGAGGTCCGCCATGATCGACTCCGTGATGGTTGGCGGAAGATGGGTGATGAAGGATAGGCTCGTCCTCGGCGTCAATACTGAGGAAGCCTGCAAAAAGGCGTCGGAAGTAGCAATAAGGCTCTGGAAAAGGATGAATGGCTGAACTTGTCCCCATCCCGTTTGAACGTCTTCTGAAACGAATCTACCACGAGTATCAGAAAACAAGCTCCATTTTCGATCTTCCCTCAGGGAAGTTCTACCACCCCTCTCCCGGGTTGGACCTGAGCGTATCGTTCTGTGGAAACATCGCTTCGAACCCCGCCGGACCAGCTGCCGGTCCGCAAACCCAACTCACCCAGAACATCGTTCTCTCGTGGCTGGCCGGAGGACGCATAGTTGAGTTGAAAACTGTTCAAGTCAACGACCGGCTCCACTTATCCCGGCCATGTATTGACATGGCAACCGTCGGCTACAACACTGAATGGTCGCAGGAATTGCGTCTTGAGGAGTCTTTGCGAGAGTACGTCAAGGCGAGTATGATCATTGAGATACTGCAGAGGTCGTTTCACGATTCTCCGCCAAAGGCGGATGCGCCTCCGGCGCAAGGGTTTACGTTTCAAGCAAGTCCGGGCCAACCCGGCGCGGCCGGGGTAAACCTTGAAACGATTTTCGACATCAGCGTCGGATACAATTTGGCGGGCATTCAGTCTGCACAAATCCGTTCCTGGCTTCACGCGATGAGGAATGCGACCAAGATGATCGAGGAATTCCGAAAACAGATCCCGGATGAATTCGCTGCCTACACACAGTTTCCTTTCAAAACAGAAATTGGAAACAGCATCACGCTTTCCACGTTTCATGGAACGCCTGCAGGCGAGATTGAGCGCATCTGCGTGTTCTTGCTCGAGGAGATGAATTTTCATGTTGTCATTAAGATGAATCCTCCCATGCTCGGGAAAGAACGGCTCGAACAGCTCCTCTTCGACAAGCTTGGCTATCGCGAGATCGGAATCAGTCAGAAAGCATTCGATGTCAACATCACCTTTTCAGATGCGGTGGACGTTGTCCGTCGGTTAGAAGACGTTGCCGCGCGGAGAGGCAAAACAATCGGTGTAAAGTTTGGAAACACACTCGAGGTGATCAACAAAGGGTCCTTCCTGAAGGAAGGAGTGCAATACCTCTCCGGTCAACCTCTGCATGTCCTGCACCTGGCGCTGGTGGATGAATGGAGAAAAGTCTTCGGCGCCGGTTTCCAAATTTCTTTCTCCGCCGGAGTCGATGCACAAAACTTTGCCGACTGTGTCAGCACGGGATTGGTTCCGATTACGACGTGCACCGATCTCCTCCGACCGGGCGGGTACGGAAGAATGCAGCGGTACCTCCTCAATCTGGAAAGAAAAATGAAGGAGAGCGGAGCGACAAACATCGATGAGTTGATAGCGAAAACCGCAGAATCGAGTTTTTCATTCAGTGAGAGAACCTCCGAAATCGGCAATCGCCAATCCGCCATTCTTCTCAACACTTCCGATTTACTCAGGAAATCGCTGGATGATCCCCGGTACTGCACGGATCAGAACCGCAGGCCGCCGCGGAAAATCGGCCGTCACCTGCATTTGTGGGACTGCATCAATTGCGACAAGTGTATTCCGGTTTGTCCGAACGACGCAAACTTCTTCTTTGAGGTCGAACCGATTGATACTCAGTACAAAAACATCGAAATTGGCACGTTCGGCTGGCGCGCAACG
>JAERML010000183.1 GCA_016844425.1 Bacteroidota bacterium | reverse complement strand
GTCCTCACAGAGAAAGTGACAGGGAAACCTGTTTGCGCGGTTGTGCCAAAATTCTTGATTGCTACTTTGGGGTAATAACTCTGACCAACCCAAGCAATTGCTGGAGGCTCAGTGATGTCTACTGTGCCAACATCAACTGTCACCTGTGCCGTGGAAGTCACTGTAACGTCATCAACCACCCACGCATCAGCAAACCCACCGGGCGATGTGTGCACAAACGCGAGGTAGATGGCTTCCCCCGAGTAGTTCGGCAAACTCATGTTCACTTCTGCCCAGTTAGGAGGTTCCGTTCCGGATAGGGTGAACACGGTATCAACGAAACTACCTGGGAGCGTGTCGGTCCTCGAGACAAGAACATACTCGGGCCCATCGGAGTACATGTTCCATTGCAGGCGATGCCAAAACGCGAGTGAGAGATTCGTCGCCGATGGAACAACTATTGGACGCGTGACGACCCACTCTTCCATGCGTTCACCGGTTTCGCCATCCTGAGAGAAGGCACCAGCGACGCCTGAGTGATAGTATGGCTGACCGTTGTACGACCAAGTTGCGCGAATCCATGTCTCACCGCCTTGATTTAAGCCACGGTTTTTCAAATGCCAGCCCGTTGGCGGGAAGGATGTATTCTCAAACCCTTCCTGAAGAAGAGTTGTTTGTCCACTCGAAGATTCGGCGAAGATCATTGTGATTGAAAACGCAAATATGGTTGTCATCAACAATCGAGTGCAAACTGCTATAGAACTTTGGTTCATCTGATGTCCTTGCCGGCTTTTGAATAGGTCCTTGGGAGAAGATGGTGATCGATCAACTCCATCTCCAGGAAGAGGGAATATCCCCGAAACTGTATCGGATAGTGATTCTGAATTCTCTGAAACACCTTGAAACATTCAGCGCAAATTGACTCAACCTTTTCCAAGTCGATGAACATCCCAAGGTCCGTGCAAAACCCAGGAGAATCTTGGAGCTTCTGTAGGATGTTTGTCAGTTCCAGCTCAAGGCTTGAGGCGCAGTCAAGCCGCCCCTCAATACAGACGATTGGATTGCTCTGCCCTTGTTGGCCGCCGAGGTGTATGCAATACATGCGCTGAGTCTTTTGGAAGGTCCAGCGTGAGATGCCCAACTATCGTGCCAGTGGACCTGGACTTGCTAATCTGTTGCTATGAAAATGGATAGTAAGATATACCCACGTCCCGCATGAAGTGTTGGTGCACGAGATTTCGTCCATGCACGAGATTTCGTTCGCTTGTCGATTCAGTGACGACCACAAGGTTCGAGTTTCAGCATCCAAGAAATGCCGGAAGGTGGGCAAGAACGCACTCCCCACTTTGGGGAGTCGTTAGGAAGAGATGGGTAGCCCCTCTCGAAAATAGCAGGGGTGGTCAATCGTGGGTCTTGCTGAGAATAGGAAAAACGGCGGGCCACTGTACCCGAGGAGTGGGCTTAGTGTTGTGTGTGTGTGAATGGGATTTTGAGCTTAGCCATACGAGACCTGAGAGTGTTGGGGTGCAAGCCCAAGAGGTGAGCGGCGCCATTGTTACCCCGGATCTTCCAGCCCGTCCTTTCAAGAACGCTGAGGATGTATTCTTTCTCAACTTCTTCTAGCGTCATGTTAAGCTCACCAGCGGCAAACTTTCCTTCCTTCATCTGCTGTCCGTAGCTAGACTGAAGGACGATCTCGTCTGCGGTGAGAACATCTCCGCTGCATATGATCATTGCTCTCTGAATAATATTTTCAAGCTCCCGAACATTGCCGGGGAAGGCATAACGCTCCAGGCTCTGCAATGCTCCTTTCGTTATTGCGTTGATCTCCTTCTTGAGGGTTTTGGATGATCTATCGATGAAGTACTTGGTGAGCGGTTCAACATCTTCAATACGTTCACGAAGAGGAGGAATATGGATGCGAAAAACGTTCATGCGGTAATAGAGGTCGTTCCTGAATCTAGCATCTTTTACAAACGTTTCGAGGTCGTGATTCGTTGCACCGATCACCCTCACATCCACCTTTGTCGGCTGATTACCACCCACCCTCGAGAACTTTCTCTCTTGGAGAACGTTCAACAATTTCGCTTGAATAGCCAGACTCATATCACCAATTTCATCGAGGAAAATCGTACTGCCGTCTGCGATCTCAAACTTCCCCAGTCTTCGTTCGTTCGCCCCTGTAAACGCCCCCTTTTCGTGACCGAAAAGCTCACTCTCAACGAGACCCTCCGGAATGGCCGCGCAATTAACTGTAATTAGTGCGCGATCCCTTCTTGGGCTTGACGCGTGAATTGCCTCAGCAATGAGATTCTTTCCCGTTCCCGTCTCACCGGTAATCAAGACGGTGGAGTCTGTGGCCCCGACTTCCACGATTTTTTCCCGCACCTGCCGCATTGCCTCACTCCTGCCAACGATGGAACTCACTTCGTGAACCGTTGTTTGCTTTTCCTTGAGGTAAATGTTTTCCGTGGCCAGTCTGTCTTTGAGTTTTTGGATCTCCTGGTACGCCTTTTCCAGTTTTTCCTTCTCTACGAATTGCTTCTGTGCCTCCAGCAGATCCTGATACTGTTCTTCAATCTTTTCTTTACTCGTCAGAAGCTCTGATGTCTTCTCTGTGACTAATTGTTCGAGAAGCAGATTTCTTTGCCTGACGCGTGCCAGACGATAGTCATTCACCAGATACCCGGTGAGAATAAGGAAGGTCGCACCAACCAGAATGAACCAAGGCCTTTTCCAAAACGGCGCGAGAATCGTGAACGAAAGGTTTTGTGCATCACTTGGAAGTCCAAACGGGCTGATAGCCTTTACATGAAACGAATAGAGTCCCGGTTCCAGATAGCCATAAGAGACACCTGGCATATTGGTGGTGTTTGACCAAGGGGTTTCAAGAGGTTCCAGATAATACTGAAACCTTACTGCGTCTTCATTGAAAAATGTGAGACCTTCAAAAAGGAACCGCAATTTGTTCTGCGTGTGATCGAGCCTCGGTCCAACCCCTTCAACGGTACTCCAGATCGAGTCATTTACCTCAAGAGACGACAGGTAGCAGAGTGGCTTCACCGTGGTAGCCGGCTCTTCCCGAGAATCATACACCGTCAACCCACCGTAGGCCCCAAACCAGATGCGTCCTTGATCGTCTTCGAACATCGTTCCATTCCTGGTGAACTCACTCGACATCAAGCCGTCCTTGTGGAAGTAGGTGGAAATCACCTTGAACCGCCCTTCCTCCTTCTGAAGGAGATGAAGGCCATCATCTGTTCCAGCCCACAACCTGCCTTTCCGATCAAAATGCAGAACGATCACAAATCGGCTATTCAAACCATCTATGATATTATACGACGTTTGCTTTCCTATCACCGTCATCCCATCGCCTGTTGCGACAACTAGTTCATCGTTCGGCGAGATTGCTATGTCGTTGATCATATCGGAAAGCAGGCCGTCTTTGGTTGTCATAACGCGAATCGATTTCTCGGCGGCCGACAAAGTCCCATTCTATGATAACCAGGCCGCTGTCTGTAGCAACATAGAGGTCCTTCTTGCGGACTTCGAGCAGCCTGTTAATGTATCTGTTGCGGAGGCCGAAGTCTTGTGGGGAGGGAGCCCTATTTTCTTGAAGTTTGTAGATCCCCTTGTTGGTGCCAATCCAAACGCCGCCTGCTGAGTCGCGCAGGAATGTCTGGACGACGAGTTGACTCAAACCGATCGTTTCAAGTTGACCGGATTTTCCCAAACGAAAAAGACCCGGCGCAGAGCCAAGAATCCACGTGCCATCAGTTGCCGGCAACATGCTCAGAAAGAATCGATCCGCAGATGATGACTCGCCCTGCTTGTGGATTTTGAGTTTTGTCAAACGGTCATGATTGAACACATAGATCCCTCTTTCTGTCGAGCAATATAATGAGCCTCGGTTGTGTGCAACAGCAAGGATAGCTTCTTCCTTGAACCCTTCATTTCTTCCAAATGAAATGAACATCATGCTCGACAATCTGCAAATTCCTTTCAAGTTTGTACCAATCCATATATTCTGCTCTCGATCCTCATAGAGAGTAAAAAGATTGTTTGTTGTAAGACCTCCTTGGTCAGTTATGTGAAGCATCTCTCCTTTGATGCTGTGTCCTCCCCTTCCGGGGTTCAGGCGAAACAGTCCATTGTCGCGCGTGGCAATCCAATAATATCCATTCGTACTTTCAAGGGCGAACATTGCTGATTCTTTGAGAAGCCACTCCATTTCAGCTCTGCCGGCTTTCCCATTGAATGAGATTCTTGCGACCCCTGCGTTGCCGCAAAGGATCATGTTTCCATGAGAGTCGAAGAAGAACATTCTTGGCCGCAATTGGTCGAGAAAATCTCCAAGGTGTAACTCTGTCATCGCACGCACAGAGAACTTGTAGATCTTGCCAGTCTTAGTCAGCAGATGAACAGCACCCTCTCTGTCCTCCGCGATCCACTCTATTCTCTGATTCTTGAGCCCGTAGAGTTCTGAATAGTTGTGGAGGGAGTCTTTTTCAATGACGTAGAAGTCGCCCGCAAACTGAAAATTGTATGCCCACACCCTATCGTAGGAGTCCACAAACACGTTAAAGAAATCATCAAACTTGCCTATCTTCCATGTGTCCACCTTGTCTTTCTTGATACGACTGACGCCTCCGGGACACCCAGCCCAGATATCACCCTTCCCGTCCTGATTGACGTTAAGAGCGAAGTCTTCAAGAAGACCGGTTGATTTGTTATAAAGCTTATAGTCCTTCCCATTGTACTTAACCAACGCCGCTGACGTTGAGAACCACATGTAACCCTTGCTGTCCTGATAGATGCTCCACACCTGGTTGCCCGGGAGGCCCTTGTCCTTAGTGTAGTGGACAAGCTGGTACTGCTGGGCCAGCAAATCTTGTAAGCCGGAAAAAACTACTATTATCATCAAACTCAAACGCACCGTCATGACTGCATCTCTACGATATGCAAAGTTTGTCGGACACCAAATATAATGTCCTTTTTCTGCATTCGCAATCCAAGCAAGAAATCGGCATAACGATCTTAAGGATTGTTGAACAGGAACTCGTTCTCGTTGCTGCAATCTCTAGTCTGTGGCTCCTCTGGCTGGTGGTTCTGAGCGGAACCCATAGCTTCGATAGGGAACCTGCGACCTCAACAAAAGACGAGGCCCCACGCAACAGGGGTCAGGGTCTGTTGGTGAGGCCTCTACTCCTGCCCGGAACGGGATCCGGGAGGAAATTGATGTTTTTCTTTTACTTCAAGAGCACCATCTCGCGCGTCTGTGTCGCACCATTGCTCGTAAGGCGATACATATACGTGCCCGACGAAAAGCCAGTGCCGCCAAAGGATGCCTCCTATGTGCCCGCGTTCAGCTCTTCTTTGACCAGCGTTGCCACCTCCTGGCCGAGCATGTTGTACACACTCAACGAGACGAATCCTCCGTTGGTCACGCTGAACCGGACCACTGTTGAAGGATTGAACGGATTCGGGTAGTTCTGCGCGAGGTGATAGGACGTGGCCGCCCAAACGTCATGATATGCTTTTCAATCGATGGTTCGAGCAACGCAACATCAGCGGTTGGGTGGAACAGAATTTGAACATCGGAGATGATGCCGCCGTCAGTTTCTTGAATCTTGACCAAGTGACCAAACTCTGTGGGTCGCGTTCGCTTGCCGCGGCGATGGATCTGTGAGTGTGGTTCGCTACCGTTTCAACCGGTTACGCTTCACCGCCCCGCCAACCTGTTGATCGTGCACAACATTCTTCTTTTCCACATTCATGAATTATTCTTCTCAACCAGGAACTATCCATTACAATGTCGTCTACTCCCTTGAATTGCGGCAGTGCCGGAAATACACACTTACTCTCACCGCAACGGACATGGATGTAGATGCTCACAACCTTGTCTTCCGACGGGACCTGTTCCTGGTGGATGATACGGCGGCGGGTTTGGTCGATGACTTTTTCCACGGTCGACAGTTGTTGATTGCATTTGTTTATAAAGCGTTTCGCTACGGGTGATTTGTCATTCTGCACGACTGTTTTGATGCGCTCGGTTTGCGTCACAGTGCGGCGGGTTATCTCGCACAACTGCTGATAGGCACGTGTTGTGGACTTGGCTGCTTCATCTGTTCTGCCTTTGGTGAACTTGATAATATTGAGTACTCGTCATTTGGCGCTGCGCGTAAAGTCTCGGAGACGTTCACCATGGCGGGCAACGATGTCACGCACTGTACTGGTGGTACGTGTGAGCGTCCGGACACCATCCTGAAGCAGTGTGCTATCGGTGGGGTGGTGAATGTCGGTTTCAACGACTGTCGTGTCGATACGGAGTTTCTTTCCCGCGCGTCACCGTATGTCGTCGCGCTTCGTGAACGATGTGCTCATGCAGAGCCAGCAGAGTCTCATCGCTGATGAGCTGTGCGCAGCGAACAAGCACTGCGTCGTCCGGTACTTTTTCCAGATAGATGCGACAGAATTGACGAAGACTCAGACTGTCGTTCACAAAATGCTCTGTTCGTTCGTAGCTCCAACAATACAGATGCTTCAACAAGAGCATGCGCAGGACGACCTCTCTACAGGTGTGCTGTGCCGGCCACGACCGACGTAGCGTTATGAGGGTGGCGTCTTGACAGATCATTCTTCACGGATTGAAAAAGACCGTCGTTGTCCAGCAGTTGAGCAATCTGCTTCGGTTCGGGGTTCATCTGAACAGCTGTTGTGGGGAGTATGGAGTCGAATAAATTCATCTGTTTGTGGCGGTCGATGAGCATGAGTCAATCTCTGTGCCGTGGCTAATCCGTCGTTAAGGCTCGATGAACAATGTGAACCTGTCGAATATACGAACGAAACACGGCTTTCGCGAGCTGAATCCCACCAATAATTATGTAGCATTGTGGTCGGCAAAAAAAAGGTTGCATGTCGAGGGGTGAATTGCTATTATCGGTGTAGACATCCGTTCGAAAAAGCCAACCGCTCGACGGGTCAACCTAACGTCGCGCGCGGAGTTCTGAACGTGAATTCGTAAAGAGGAAATGCCTCTTCGCGTCTTTCGTTACCACTGCACAAGGCTTCATCCGACCTTTTAGAGTTTTTCACTGGGGGCAAGTTAACATCATTCACAACAATGGAGGAATCCATGTGCGGGAAAACTTTACAGCTTGCCGTCTTGTGTTTGCTCGTCACGCCTTTGAGTCTATTGGCTCAAGAATTGACGGGCTCGGTGACCAGTGGTGGTAATCCGGTCGTTGGTGCTAATGTGTCGGCTAGCCTGGTTGGTGCGGACGTGTCGGTGAGGTCTCTGAAACGAGGCACTACCACTGACACCCAAGGAAAGTACCGGCTAAAATTAGACGAGGCAGGCCAGTATGATGTCAGGTTCGCCTCCGTGGGGTACGCGACAAAAACGGTTTTGGTTAGACAACTCTGGATGTTGTGCTCGAAGAATCCGCAAAACAATTGCCGGAGATTGTGACTGTCGGTGGAAGAGCCTCTTCAAGAACCGTTACAGATTCTCCATTGCCAATTGATATCCTTCCATTTCGAGAGATATCTCGTTCCGGACAGAACTCTTTTGATAAAATTCTTCAATATCGTGTTCCTTCATTTAACACTGTCCAAACTCCTGTTAATGATGCTACGGCATTGTTGGATCCTTGGGAAATTAGAAATATGGGAGTGAGTAGAACGTTAATTCTCATCAACGGCAAACGAAAAAACTTG
>JAERML010000182.1:0-2500 GCA_016844425.1 Bacteroidota bacterium | reverse complement strand
CACAAAACTTCGGTTTGGGATTCCGTCACAAATCATCAGTACAAAAGGTTTGCTATGGGTACGAACGTACGACCACATCGTTACTTTGAGCGAGACTGAGCCCGATATTCAGAAGCCTCTCCTGTACAGGAATGAAAAGGGGATCCCTCCCGCCGTGCCGCTGCCGATTCTCATTGATCGCGAGGACAATCTATGGATTGGGGGTTGGGTCAATGGATTGCACAAACTCGCGGACAGAAGCTTTGTTCATGTTCCACTCGGAGACTCGGACGCCGGCGTGATCAACGTTCACGCAAGTGCCGACAGCAATGGTCATCTGTGGGTCGGTTCACTCGGTGGAGTATGGGAATTTTATCGCGGTGAGACGGAAGATTGGAACAGGACTTTTCATCCGCTATTGCAGGGCACGCTGAACAACCCTTTTCTTGTCGACCCGCTCCATCGTCTGTGGGTCGTCTCCAACGACTGGGAACAATTGCATTGCTACAGAATAGCACGGGATGCTCAGGCCTCTTCGCGCCTCTTGCATCTTCAAACGCTGCATCGACGGGTGTATGACCCGGAGGGGTCGTTCCTCGGATTCTACATCGATCGACGCGGTCATGTCTGGATTGCAACCGGATCAGGCATCGTCGTTGTCGATTTTCTTACAAAAAGGATCCTTTCGCGATACCCAACGACACCCTCGCGACCATTCGGTCACGTGACAGCAATGTATCACGATCCGGAAGACAGAATGTGGGTCGGAACATTTAACAAAGGATTGTACGTCATCCGGGCACAGGATGGCCACCTCGTACGCCGACTCACCAAGGCTGATGGTCTGCCTGGAGATGAGATTCGATCGATATTCCGGGATGGCGATGGACAGATGTGGATAGGCACACGCCACAGCGGGCTGGCATTGATGGTCAAGAATGACTTCAGGACTCTTTCAATGCGCGATGGGCTCGCCAGCAACGCTATCTGGGCCATGCGCGAGGATGCTCAGGGGAGGCTCTGGCTTCAAACGGACGTAGGTCTCGTGAGCATTGACCGCAAGAACTTAAGGCCGTTGCCGCTAAAACCCGAATTGGTGGGGGAGGCAGTGAACACCTTCGGCATCCATAAGAATGAATTTCTCTGGTGCAAAACACTGAGCGGTCTGACTATTATGGACTTCTCCAAAGAATCACACAGCATGGCTCCCCCTCCAGTGCACATCCAGAGCTTCGAAGCGGGCGGTGAGCTGTTTCGTCATGAGACAGAGATCGAGCTTGCCCATAGCCAGAACACACTCACCTTTGAATACGTCGGAATCAGTCTGCGAAACGAGAAAGGAGTGCGGTATAGATACAGAATGCTTGGCATCGACACAACTTGGTCGCAACCGAACAACCAGCATCGCGTCACGTTTGCCACACTCGATCCAGGGTCGTACACATTTCAGGTGGAAGCAATAAATGGGGATGGGATCCCAAGCATTCAACCTGCTTCAGCATCATTTACCATCATACCCCCCATCTGGCATCGATGGTGGTTTGTTTCTCTGGCTGTTGCTGCGGTTTCTTCCCTCCTCTGGGCACTCTATCGGTATCGCATCAAGAAGATCGTCCAGATGGAGCGCCTACGCGTCCGTATTGCCGGCGACCTCCACGATGACGTCGGGACGAACCTGAGCAGCATTCAGGTTGCCAGCCAGATTATGGAGCATCAGGCTTCGCTGTCAGAACAGGATCGAACCCAACTCAGAGAGATCGGTGCCATTGCAACAAGCACGCAGGAGATGATGAGGGATATTGTCTGGATGCTGAACCCGAAGAATGATACGCTCGACGATTTTCTACTTAAGATGAAAGAGGTTGCCGCGCGGTTGCTACAGGGTATGCGGTACACGTTCGTTGCACCCAACGGACGACTGCTGGATAAGGTGAGCATCGAATTTAAGCGGAACATCTTTCTGATCTTCAAAGAAGTTCTGAACAATATCGTCCGACATGCAACAGCAACAGAAACAGTCATTCGAGTAGAGCAAGAGGGCAACACGTTTAGGCTGGAGATTAGAGACAATGGCAAAGGCTTTGATATGAAGAACGCCACAATGGGTAACGGGCTGTCAAATATTCGTCGTCGCGCAGCGCAGATCGGGGGAACCATTGACGTTACAAGCAAGAAGGGAGAGGGAACGATCGTTACCCTGTCAGTCAAAAATCACGCGAACGCGTAATATCAGAGGGTGTCACTTTGTTCTACATTGATGCAGCCTTTTCACCCACGAGGACATGCCATGAGTACAGCAGCACCACCTCAGCTCGACCGCCGCACCGTCTGGGTCGTGGAGGATGATGAGAGATTCGGAACCCAGCTTGCACGACTCATCAACATGAGTGATGGGTTTTTGTGTGAACAGGTGTATCGGGCGTGTGAGCCCGCGCTGGAGGCGTTGCACCAGGAAATCCCGCCTGACATCCTTCTGATGGATATTGGCCTTCCTGGAATGAATGGCATCGAGGGGGTGCGG
>JAERML010000352.1 GCA_016844425.1 Bacteroidota bacterium | reverse complement strand
GCCCGGCTCACCGGTTCGGACAAGGCGAATGATCTGAAGATTCCACCCGCCCCATTGAATGTCGCTTTGCGGAACATATTCGCTCTCGAGTCGGACATTCTCCCCCACGTGTCGCTTCCATTCGGGCTCTCCCTTCTCTGCCTTGCGCGCCGGAGGGGGGTATGAAGATCATCATCGTCGGAACTGCCTACCCACTCCGTGGCGGCATCGCACATTACAACGCGCTGCTGTATCAGGAACTCCGGACGAAGCATGACGTTCAGATCATCACCTTCAAGCGCCAGTATCCTGCGTTTCTCTTCCCGGGCACAACCCAAGTAGAAACCGAAGGTGAAATGCTCAGGGTCCCAAGCGAGCCGCTGATGGACTCTATTAATCCACTGAACTGGGTTTCAGTTGGCCGCGCCATTCGGAGACGCAGGCCCGACGTGTTGATCTTCAAATACTGGCTCCCTTTCTTCGGACCGTGTTTCGGTACGATTGCGCGAGTAGCAAAACGTGGCACTACAACGAAGGTGTTGTTCATTTGCGATAATGTGATCCCTCATGAACATCGGCCCGGGGATTCTGCATTCACGCGGTATGCGTTTGGCCCTGTAGACGGCTTCATTGCTCAGTCGGAAACGGTGCAGCGGGATCTGCTGAGATTCTGGCCAAAGGCAAAATTCAGGAACGTGCCTCACCCGGTTTATAACATCTTCGGAGTGTTGAAGGAAAAAGTCGCCGTGCGTGCAGCCCTCGGAATCACTGCACCGCGGATCATTCTCTTCTTTGGCTACATACGGAGGTATAAGGGCCTGCATGTCCTGCTGGATGCAATGGCTGCGCTTGATTCTTCGCTGAACATCCATCTCCTCATTGTGGGTGAATTTTATGACGATAAGGAGAAGTACCAAGAACAGATTGCGGCCCTCGGGATCACCGATCGGGTGACTGTCCGGTCCGAATATGTGTCCAATGAAAGTGTCGGCGAGTATTTTTCCGCCGCTGATGTTGTGGTGTTACCGTACATATCGGCAACGCAAAGCGGTATTGCGCAGATTGCATACAACTTCGACAAGCCTGTCATTGCCACAGCCGTGGGTGGACTTGCGGAAGTTGTGGTTGACAATGTCACCGGCTTTCTTGTTCCCCCGGAGGAACCACAAGCTCTGGCTCGGGCAATCTCCCGGTTCTTCATTGAAGGGAAGGAAAACGAGTTTGCTGCCAATGTCCGCGAAGAGAAAAAGAAGTATACCTGGTCGGCACTGGTGAGTGCGCTGGAGGAGTTGGCCACTCTCTATGCGACGAAACGGCGGCTGCCTTCATGTGCACGAAAAATGGATTCGACATTGTGCGATGCACTGGATGCGGACTGGTCCGCGTGCATCCACTCCCTTCATCTGAAAAACTTGCTGCCTATTATAAAGAAGGGTACAACCAGTTCACGTATTCCTTTGCTACCACTGGTTCAGATCCGCCTTTGAGAAAGTCGCCGGAGCTGAAGATTCTGGAGAAGTACTGCCAACCCGGAACGCTGCTGGATGTGGGTGCCGCCCATGGTCATTTCATGGTCAATGCCCAACGGCACGGCTGGAACGTCAC
Organism: Bacteroidota bacterium; assembly: GCA_016844425.1. Next base: position 1,478 of record JAERML010000352.1, on the reverse strand, counting down.
CGGTGTAGAGCCGCAGGACGAGGCACGGACTGGTGCGCAATCACGTTTTCATCTAACCATCTTTGAGTCGCTGTCAGAGACGAGGGACCACGAGGCAGATGCGGTAACAATGTGGCATGTGATTGAACACATCGCGACACCGCTGGATTTCCTGAGGAATGCCCGTTCAAAACTCAAAGTGGGGGNNNGCCACGCCGAATGTTGACAGCCTCGTTGCCCGGGCAACCGGCGAAAGCTGGGGCTGGCTCTCACCGCCGGACCACGTTTACCTTTACTCTCCCAAGACACTCCCACGTCTCCTTGAACAGGCAGGGTTCGACGTGTTGCATGTAGAGACCCGCCAGGGTGAGAGCCGGAACTTCCTGATTCTAATGCTGCAAGCCCTCGCCTACCGGCTGGGTCTGTTCAGCCGGATGAAACGGTCGGTACAAAGGGCGGCTGAACAAGTTCACACGACAAATTCCCTGACAAGCAAACTGAATTTCTTCTATGTTACCGAGAAGGTAACCGACGTACTTTCCTACGCGCTCTATCCGGTGCTCATCATTCTCTGGAGGATGGGACTTGGTGACGAGGTGCTGGCCGTTGCGCGACGGAAGGAGAACGCATGAGCGAGAACCACACAAAGAAATACTGGCAATACGAGTACGACGTTTCAGGTCTGTACATGGCGCCGTTGCTTGAAGAAGGGGGTGTGCAATTGCACGGCGCGGACGTCCTCGATATCGGGTGCGGTGAAGGTGGCGGGGTGTGCGCCCTCTACGACAAGGGTGCACGGTGCGCCGGCTTTGATATCGACGAACACCGCGTCCAGGCTGCCGATCAGCTCAAAGGCGAACGACGGATTTCGTTTTCACTTGGCAACCTGTATGACACTCGACTCCCTTATCCTGAAACCCGGTATGATCTGGTCGTTCTTCACGATGTGTTCGAACATTTGGACCACAAGCTTCAAATGATCGCAAAGCTGAAAGGGTACATGAAGCCGGGTGGTCACATGCTCATCACCTTTCCCCCTTATTTCTCAGCCTATGGTGCACATCAACAGCATCTCCGCGCCGCGTTTGCGAAGCTCCCCTTCTTTCATTTGATTCCCTTTTCTCTTTCGTTTCTACTGCCACGATTGAAAGGGGAGTCACCCCACGTTGTAGAGGAGGTTCAGAAACTCGGGCGGTTGAAAATGGGCATGCGGAAGTTCGAACAGATTGCAGCGCAGGGAGGACTCATTGTACACCACAAGCAGGCGTACTTCATCAGTCCGAACCACATCCGGTTCGGGCTCAAGCCAATACCGGCCGGACCCGTGGCCGAGATCCCGGTGATCGGTGAGGTGGTCTGCACCGGCGTCGTATACCTGCTCACCCAGGTATGAGCCAGACCATGACCGCCGAGCCGCTGGTCTTCATTGTCATCGTGAATTGGAATGGGAGAGAGATTACGCTCGACTGTCTTCGCTCGTTGCAGAGAATTACCTACCC
>JAERML010000181.1 GCA_016844425.1 Bacteroidota bacterium | reverse complement strand
CCCTCGAGTACGTCATGCGCTGAAGGAAGGAGAAGCGGCGTCCGGGGCGGTTGCTTCACATGTTCACGAACTCCTTCTCGGCATCGAAGTGGTACAGGCCTTTGACGCTGCTCGGCTTGAGCTCAATCGCTTCCGTCGACGGCAACGCGAACTGGTACATGTGCAAACACATGGGGCCCGGTTTGCTGCTCTGCTCGAGCCGCTCATTGTCTCCGTGTTCGTCGGAACCATCTTGGTAGTCTTGATGGTCGGCACTTCGCTTATCGCTGCGGGAGAACTGGAAACCGAGACAATGATTGCGTTTCTTCTTTACACAACCATGCTCGTTCCCCAAACCCGAAACATCAGCGGAGTGTATCTCGGATGGCAGTACACGCGGCATGCCTTTCAACGGTTAGACGACATCATCGCACTCCCCCGCGAGACCGATACTGAAGGAGCGTACGCGCTCCACGCAGTGCACAACGGAAAGCATGAGGGGAGGATTACGTTTGATCATGTCACCTACAGCTATCCACACCGTGGACGAGCGCTTGACGACATCACGCTCGCAATCGCCGCAAAGGAATGTGTCGGCGTTGTCGGTGCAAGCGGTGCAGGGAAGAGCACACTATTTAATCTCTTGCTTAGATTGTATCGGCCCCACACCGGCACCATATGCATTGACGGGATAGACATTCAAGAGCTTACTGTTGCTTCCGTGCGAGCCGCGATGGCAGTGGTATTGCAGGATGTTCTGTTGTTCGATGACACTGTTCTGGAGAATGTACGGTATGGCAATCCCGGTGCGACAGAAGCAGATGTCTACGCGGCCTGCCGCGCTGCCCAGGCAGAGGAGTTTATCCATCACCTACCGAACCACTACCACACCGTTGTTGGCGAGCGGGGCGTAAAGCTTTCGGGCGGACAGCGCCAGCGTTTGGCCATTGCCCGGGCATTGCTGAAGAATGCTCCTATTCTCTTGATGGACGAGGCAACGTCCTCTCTGGACGCCCAGACGGAACGACAGCTCCGCAGCGCAATGAAATCAGCAATGCAAGGAAGAACCACCATCGTTATCGCCCATCGGTTGGCGACAGTCATTGATCTCCCACGGATCGTCGTGCTGCACAAGGGGCGAATACTGGACGAAGGAAGGCACGACGAACTCCTCGAGCGGTGCGAGGAGTATCGCGCACTCATCGCCACCCAGTTGATTCCGCTCGAACAGACGCCGCAACCGATTACTCCCCACATGACCGTTCCATGAGCGCACGACATCCATTGCATATTCGATGGACGATACACATCATGCGCTGGATCGCTCCGGTTGTTGTTCCCTGCTTTTATTTCATTGTTCAGCTCCTGCCAGAGACGCTCCTTCTCCGGCTCGCGCCGACAGTCGGGAAGATCCTGCGCATCGGAATGAAGGAACGGATCATCCGCAATATGCAGTGCACGCTGGGACATGCAAGATGGAAACGCGAGCAATGGGTCAAACGATGGGAAGACCATGCCGCACACATCGGGCTCACCGTGATTGAGCCGTTCCAATTGCGCAAGATGAACAATGACCAGCTGCGGAGCCTGATATCCCTAGAAGGAGAAGACTATCTCCGCGGTGCCCTCGCATGCGGGCGCGGCGTCATGGTGTTCGTAAACCATCTCGGGAATTTGGGATGCATTGCCGCAGGATTAGGCCTGCGCGGCTATGACGTGTCCATCGCAGGCAATGCCCTCCCGGTCCAGTATATCGAGCGGAAAGCCCAGAGCCTCATCCGCAGCGTCGGCGGCAACCGCCTGCTGATCGGAGAACAGCTCCCATTCCGAGCATCCGAAGTGTTTCGCCGGAACGGGATCTTTGCAACGTTTATTGACTTCTCCATTCTGAAGAAGCGAAACGTGTGGATTCCGTTCGGCCAGGGTGAGATGAGTGTGAACCTTGGCCCCGCCTTGATCGCGCTCCGCCACCGGGTTCCCGTCCTCTGCATCACCAGCGTACGCCTGAACAGCAATCGCCATACGCTTACAATCCATCCTCCGCTTGATTATGCATTGACGGAAGATCTCATGCACGAAGCAGTGCTTCTTACCAAGCAGGCAATCGCGCGCTTCGCCGACGACCTTTGCAGCTATCCCGAGCAGTGGTGGCAGTGGTACACGAACCGGATACGTGAGAAGCAGGAGTCAGTGGTCATGCGTCGCGTGAACCTGACTGAAGCAATGATGTCGTGATGAAACCTGATGTACATGTGCGCGAGGTGCTGGCCCGGTCGTTCTGGCTCGTGGTGCAACCGGTGTTGCCACTCGTTTCCGCGTTTTTTCTCCTGTTTATGGGGATGTTGAGCCGTGTCAGTGAACGGTCGGCCTTCCTGCTTGCTCGGTGGCTTGTACCAATCGCCCTTAGCGTTTTTCACTCCCGGCGGATGGCAAATTTCCGCAGAGCCTTTGGGCATCAACAACTCTCTCATAAACAATACCGCCTGCTAAACAGGAAACATCTGACGTACATGAGCGAGTTTGTTGCCCATGTTGCAAGGCTTACCGTCACCTCTTGTGAAGAGTTTAAGAAAGGAGTCCTGCTGGAAGGCGAAGAACACGTCGTGGCAGCATTGAAGCTGGGACGGGGTGTCCTCCTCCTTGGATGCCACCTAAGCAACTGGCTGCATAGTTTATGCACGCTTTCAGTCCTTGGCTACCCGGTTTCAACCGTGACCAAGCAAGTCCCTGTTCGTGGCATCGAGTCGTTCTTGCAATCATTGATGCAAAGATTCAATGTCCGCTCCTCGCATACCGGAAATGGAGCATTGCAGGCGGCAGGGGAAGTATTTGGTAACAACGAAATTCTCGGTCTCTACCTGGATATCTCAACACAGCCGAACCACGCCGTGTGGCTCCCGTGTGGGACTGCGTTACAACGCATTGACATCGGACCCGCTATTCTCGCTCTGCGGTATGGTGCACCGGTGCTGCTCGTGAGCTGCACAGTACTGCATGATCATCGGACGATCGTGACAATTACTCCAGCCGTAGGGTTTCTCCCCGTGGGAGACGTTGCCACAGACGCAAAACAACTCTTGTCTCTCTGGCTGAAAATGTTCTACGCCGAGTTTCAGAAACGACCGGAACAATGGTGGCCATGGAGTTTCATCACAAGAACACAACTCAGGGAATGATGATGAATCTACCTGCACGCGGTCCTTCACGCGTTGAACTCCTGACACACGCATGGGCAATCAGGAAAGACCCGCTCAGTCATCTCGTTGACTGGCATCAGAGGTACGGCGATGTTGTGTTGCTTCCGTTCAAGCGACCGACATACCTTCTCTGTAATCCTGCCGACGTCCGACATGTGCTGGTGACGAATCAACGAAACTACCATAAGACAGGAGGGTTACTCATCGGGAAGCGGTTGTTTGGTCAGGGACTGCTCAGGAGTGAAGATCCTCTCCATCTGAGACAGCGGCGCATCATGCAACCCATGTTCCACCATCAAAACATTGTGAGGTTTGGTGAGATCATGAGGACCGTTGCAGAGGAAACAGTCCGGCACTGGAAGGAAGGGACGGTAATAAACCTGGCGGCCGAGATGACACGCACGACCGCGACAATTGTCGGCAAGTCCCTGTTCAGCCTCGACATCTCGAGTGAAACATCGGACCTTCATGCGGCACTGATCGATGCACAACGCTACATTATCAAACGTCAGCGCACCCTCCTCCCTCTACCGGAGTATGTCCCCACTCCCAGCGCCGTACGCTATGGCCGGGCAGTGGAACGCTTTGACAAGGCCATCTATGGGATGATCGCTTCGCGGCGCGCAACCCACATGCCTTCGCAAGACATGCTCTCCCTGCTCCTCACCGCCAGCGACGACAACGGGATGCCTATGAGCGATCGGCAGATCCGCGATGAGCTCTTAACACTGCTGCTTGCAGGACACGAAACCACCGCCAACGCGCTGACTTGGTCGTGGTATCTCCTCTCGCAGCATAGCGATGTAGAAACCAGACTGTGCTCGGAATTAGAGGCAGTTCTTCATGGGCGTGCACCAAGTGCAGCAGATGTTGCTCGGCTCAAATACACAGCGATGGTGATTGCAGAGGCGATGC
>JAERML010000180.1 GCA_016844425.1 Bacteroidota bacterium | reverse complement strand
GCGTGCATCGAACGGGGAATGAAAGTGGATGACTTTGCGCCGCGGCTTTCATTCTTTTTCAATTCTCATCTCGACTTCTTTGAAGAGATTGCCAAGTACCGTGCCGCTCGCCGCATCTGGGCGCGGCGGATGAAGAACAAGTACGGTGCAAAAAGCGACAAGTCTTTAACACTACGGTTCCACACGCAGACAGCAGGATGCACACTCACCGCCCAGCAGCCGGAGAACAACATCGTCCGGACGGCGTTCCAGGCTCTAGCCGGTGTTCTCGGCGGAAGCCAGTCTCTCCATACAAACTCCATGGATGAGACGCTGGCGCTCCCGTCAGAAAAGGCAGTGAAGATTGCGTTGCGGACACAGCAGATCATTGCGTTTGAAACCGGAGTAACCAACACCATAGATCCGCTCGGCGGCAGCTACTTTGTGGAGGCGCTGACCGACAGGATGGAGAGGGAAGCCGAGGCATACTTTGAGAAGATCGACACACTGGGAGGTGTGATCCCTGCAATCGAGGCGGGATTCTTCCAGCGCGAGATCGCAGAGGCGGCGTACCGCTATCAGCTTGAGCTGGACAAGAAGGAAAAGATCATCGTTGGCGTCAATGAGTTTGTGGAAGAGGATGAGAAGATCGGGATCCCCATTCTTCTCATCTCACCCGAAGTGGAGATCAAACAACGAAAGCGGATTGCCGGGGTAAGAAACTCGCGCAACCAGGCTGAGGTGAACAGGACATTGGGAGAACTGAAACAAGCGGCGGTGGACGGGACGAACCTTCTCCCCCGATTTATTGCTTGCACCAAAGCTTACGTAACGTTGGGAGAAATGTGTGGAAGTCTGACCGAGGCGTTTGGAGTGTATGAGGAAACGGCGGTGTTTTAGAGAAGCAGTTTGGGAGTTGATAGAGTTTGGAGATTGTAGAGTTTAGAGTTTGTAGAGTCAAAAAAAGAGTCATTGGTCATTAGGATAAGGGATGATGAAATCGAAAGTAGCGGTTCTTAGGACGAAACCGGAGACAGTCATTGAAGATTATCAGCGGCTTGCGGAGCTGGCTGGCATTACATCTGCGCTCAGGTCGGGAACGACAACGATCCTCAAGGACAACATCTCATGGCATTTTCCTTTTCCCGCTGCGAACACCACACCGTGGCAGATGGAGGGGACGATTCTCGCACTGAAGAAGGCCGGACTGGGTGACATCTCTTGCGTGCAGAACAAGACAGTCGTAACAGATGCGTTCAAGGGAGAGGACCTCAACAACTACGTCCCGATCTTTCGGAAGTACGATATCCCCGTTCTCTTCAACTTCAAGGAAGGGGACATGAAGTGGGGGACGTACACGCCGAAGGCAAAGATGCATGTGCTGAACATGATCTTTCCTGAAGGAATCACGATACCCGACTACTTCTTCGGGAAAAACATCGTCCACCTCCCGACGGTGAAGTGCCACATCTACACTACCACCACCGGTGCGATGAAGAATGCATTCGGCGGACTGCTGAACACGAAACGCCATTACACGCATAGTTGGATCCACAAGACGCTTGTTGACCTGCTGGCGATCCAGAAGGAAATCCACACCGGTATCTTTGCCATGATGGACGGAACGACGGCAGGAAATGGCCCCGGACCGCGGACGATGTTTCCCGTGGTGAAAAACTACATCCTCGCAAGTGCAGACCAGGTGGCCATTGACGCCGTTGCAGCGAAGATGATGGGCTTCGATCCCATGAGCATCGAGTATATCAATGTTGCCCACAATGACAGGCTTGGTGTTGGTGATGTGCGTGAGATCGAGATCGTTGGTGATGACGTCTCCAGCGAATCGTGGGGATTCACGGTCGGCAACAACGGCGTCAGCCTCTTCGGGAACCTGGCATGGTTCGGTCCGCTCAAAGGGATGCAGAAGCTTTTCTTCCGGACGCCGATGGTCCATGCATTCATCTTCGGCTCGGAAGCGTACCACGACTACTATCGCTGGCCTCTCAAGGACAGGAAGGTCTTTGAGGACTGGAAAGCCAAGACTGACTGGGGAAAACTCTTCCGGAAATATGAGACGCGGGAAGTCTGGGAGAATGAGCACGTTCCCACCTGATGTTTTTATCATCCATCCTACCGTTACGCCACAGGATCTCCACCGTTGAGAACCCGAAGGAAGGCTGAAGCTGCGCTTCTTGCGACAACTCTGATCTGGGGCAGCACTTTCACGGCAGTAAAGCTGGGAATCCAGGAGATCTCGCCCGTACTCCTCATCGTCATTCGCTTTTCACTTGCGGCCGCCTTCTTCCTCGTTTTCTTTCGTCGGCAGCTCTTCCCGATCCACACATCGGCTGTCATCAAAGGCTCGATCCTCGGATTCTTTCTCTTCCTTGGATTTGTGTTCCAGAATGTCGGGATGGTTTACACCACGGCATCCAAGTCGGCGTTCATCACGAGCATGATGGTGGTGTTCGTTCCACTGCTGCAATTCATCGTTGAGCGACGGTCTCCCAACCTGGGCAACATCCTGGGGGTTGTCATTGTAACGGCAGGGTTGTGGTTCCTGACCCAGCCCACGGGCTCGGCCTTCAACATTGGAGACGCGCTCACGCTCGGATGCGCTCTCGTCTTTGCCATCTATATTGTCTACCTGGACGTCGTGTCGCAGGAGATGTCTACATCCCAGCTCACGTTTCTCCAGATGGCATCAAATACGGTCTTCTCATTTATTGCGGTGGTGCTCTTCGAGAACGTGATGTTCACGTTCTCAGCATTTTCATTACTCACGCTCGCGTACCTCACGATCTTTGCGACCATCGTGTCCGTGTGGGTGCAAACGCGTTTTCAGAAGGACACAACTCCAACCCGCGCGGTGATCATCTTCACCATTGAGCCGGTGATAGCGTCGGTGATTGCGCACCTTGTTCTGGGTGAACAACTGGGAACGCTGGGGATACTTGGTGGCGGACTGATTATAGCAGGTGTGCTGGTCTCGCAGCTTTCCGATATCATTCCAGGACTCGGGAGGACTTTCGACTGAAGACCCTCATTTCTTGACTTTCGCAGCCCATCATCGTACTTTCATGCGGCGACCAGATGGAGATTGGTGCACACATCATTGTCGAAGGGCTCGTCCAGGGTGTCGGATTCCGGTGGTTCATTGCGCGGAAGGCCGAAGGGCTTGGACTCAGGGGATACGCGAAGAACCTGTACAACGGCAATGTCGAGATTGAAGTTGCCGGCGAACGGTCGCTCGTGGAAGAGTTGATCAAGGAAGTCAAGATCGGGCCCCGATCCGCGCAGGTAACGAACCTGAAGATCGAGTGGCTGCAGCCAACGGACCAGTACACGCATTTTGAGATAAGGTAAGACCATCCAACAGGGTAATCGCATCGGGTTTGGGTATGACGTCCACCGTCTGGTGGCAGGGCGAAAGCTCATTATTGGCGGAGTGGAGATACCGCATCCACTAGGATTGGAAGGGCACTCGGATGCTGACATTCTACTTCATGCAATTTGCGATGCCTTGCTTGGTGCAGCGGCTTTGGGCGACATAGGAAAACACTTCCCCAATACCGACCCGCGGTATAAGGACATCTCCAGCCTTCTCTTGCTGAAACATGTTGAGGACCTTCTGATCTCGCATCGCTACAGCGTGGTCAATGTGGATGCAACAGTGGCGCTGGAAAAACCGAAGCTTGCTCCTCACATTGAGACGATGCGATTGAACATTGCCACCATACTTCACGTTGCCACCCAGCAGATTTCAATCAAAGCAACCACCCATGAGGGGCTCGGCTTTGTCGGCACTGAGCAGGGCGCTGCTGCGCATGCCGTTGCTCTCATTCTCCAGCACTGACCTGTGGAAGACTTCATCCTTAGCCTCCAGTCGCTCGATCCGCTTCTAATATACCTCGCCGTTTTCCTCATTGCCTTTGTCGAGAATGTTTTTCCTCCTTCGCCCAGCCCTCTTGACTGCGACGGCGGGAAGTACGTTTGGGTTTGTGGCGATGTACAAGATCGGGGATTGGTTCGGAGATAGAGTTCTGGAAGAAGGGAAGATCAAGTTTATCCCCATTACAGCGGTGAAGAAAGTGGAGGCTTGGTTCACCCGTTATGGCTACTGGATTATCATCGCGAACAGGTTCCTGTCCGGGACGCGTGCGGTGGTGTCGTTTTTTGCCGGTATGTCCGAGTTGAACCTTCTGAAGACGACGCTTCTTTCGTTCCTTTCTGCCCTTGTCTGGAACAGCATCCTCCTCTCGGGAGGATACTATCTTGGGAGCAACTGGCAGAAGATCGGCATATATCTCTCGACATACAGCCAGATCGTCACCGGTGTTCTCATTGTTGTAGTTTTGATGTTCGTTGCCAAGTTTCTCTATCAGAAGAATAGCAACCAGAAGTCGACATGATCGAGTTTCTGTATGGCATCGACAAAGCAATTTTCCTGTTTATCAACCAAACGCTCAGCAACCCGGTTGGGGATTTCCTCTGGCCCTTGATTACCGACTATGACAAGCTTTGGCCCGTGCGCATTCTGCTCATTGGTGTCTGGCTATGGCTTGTGATAAG
>JAERML010000179.1:711-4815 GCA_016844425.1 Bacteroidota bacterium | reverse complement strand
GCTTCGCTCGGATACAAGCCCGGGTTCCTGGCAGATGGCAAGCGAATTGAAATGGGCTTTCCAGAAAGGATCACTTTCCCGCTCGGTTCGGGTGTTACCTGTAAGTATCCGTACAATGACGGTCCATATCAGGCGATGCAAACTATGGTTCATGAACTGGGCCACTGGTTGCTGGGAGGTCCCCATCCGTACAGCACAACTATTTTCGGCAAGCACGCCTACTGGGGACTCTTGTGCAACGGTCAACGGGTTGCATCATGTGCGAATGCCTACGAGCGGGAACGGCTTGGTTGGATCGATATTCCTGAAATCCAACCTGATCACAACGTCTCGCTCACCGACTATCTCTCCACCGGCGTTGCATACAAATACCACCCGGTGAATGGATATCCGTTCGAGTACTTCTACATGGAGAACCATCAGAGACTCTCGGTGTTTGATGACGTGACGGCAAATTCTGCGGACAAAGGGATCTGGGTTCTTCACCAAAAAGGGCCGTACATGGAGATGGATGATCTGAGAATCAGACCTTCTGATGGCAATTGGAATTGGGAGAATCCCGGGGTTACGACACAGTGCTTTTCCCAGGAGTTGCCGGTGTTTAAGAGGGGAGTGCCCAGGACCTTAACGGGGGAATCGCACCGGGATCAAATACCGACTCCAACAAGTCTCGTAAACTGGATGTTCGTCTACAAGAATCCAGAAGGCGAATTGAATTGTGGTGCATTCCTTAGAGGCGAGCGGTTTGTTGGTGCATTCAGCGCAGACGTCAGCCCGGTTTTCTCACCATACAGCAATCCAAACAGCAACACGTGGGACAATCAGCCGACACCCCTTTCGTTCGAAATTGTCGATGACTCTGGTGGTGTTGTCACTGTTCGCTACAACTCAAACCCGTTGGATGCAGCGCCTGCGCGTCGTTATCTCGGTAGGGACCCGACCGTGCAGGATACAGTGCCGGGTTGGGTTTCTCTCGCGTGGGGTGGTCAATGGCCAGAGGGGCAGGCCCTCGAAGGTGATGTAAACTGGTCGGAGCTTCAACGGCAGATTGGGAATGAGGAGATTTGGAGTACCGTGTATGGAGGTCCCATGACGAGCTGGAGTGACGGCAGCATTGCCTATGACACGAATGGTGTGGTTCCCGTGTTCTTCCGAGCCCGCGTATTCGATACTCAAGGGAAATCCTCGGCATGGTCGACCGTTTTCCATACCGCGATGATGCCCTCCAATGATGTGCAAGATCAAACAGGCGAAGCATGTAATCAGTATAGACTCGAAGCCAATTATCCCAATCCCTTCAACCCGGTAACGACAATCGGATTTGGGATTCCGAATCACGAACGAGTACAGCTCAAGGTCTTCAACTCTTTGGGGCAAGAGATTGCAACACTTGTGAATGAAGAGATGGCTGCAGGAACGTATCGCGTCCCATTCTCACCAACGGGGCTGGCGAGCGGTGTTTACTTCTACCGCCTTCGCGCGGGAGGGTTCACCACAACGCGTCGCATGATAGTACTGAAATAGGTTCTATGTCAAGTCCTGCTGGACAGGTTGCGCTCCCTCAACGGTCACTTCAACAAAATGAGTTTTCTCGTTTGGGATCCGCTTCCGGTCTGCAAACGGTAATGATACACTCCGCTCGGAATCCCGACTTGTCGGGACGCATCCCATTGCACGGTGTGCTCTCCTGCGACTTTCTTCTCGTTTACAAGCACTGCAGTCTCTCTCCCAAGAAGGTCATAGATTCTCAGCGAGGTAAATCCGTTGACTGAAATCCGAAAATGAAAAGTGGTGACCCCATTGAATGGATTGGGATAGTTTTGCTCAATCTCAAATGAGGAGGGAAGATTAGTCGATCCCGCCACGAAAACGGGCGGACCGTTCCTGAACAAAAAGATGAGATCCGCAAGCTCGTCGATGCCGGTCATGTCGAGATCTCCGTCGTTATCCCGGTCATGGAGTGTGGCACATGATGCCGCGTTCTGTGCGTCAAACGTGTGGGGATTGGTGAACAGGCCATTCCCTGGATTCTCGTGTGCGGTCCAGGCGCCTCCCGAATAGCTGCTTGTAACCATATCAAGGTCGCCATCGCCATCAATATCGCCCAGGTCGATGGCGATTGCAGAGCCACCAACCGGATAGATGCGAGCGGAGTCAAGCCCACCAAGTCCATCCCCGAAGAGGACGGAGGAATGGTTGGCTCCGGAATTCGCAGAAACAACATCGACGTTTCCGTCCCCATTCACGTCGCCCACCGCCATCATCCAGGGCGAGCCTCGCGCACTTCGCTTCGCGGAAAATGTAAGTCCCCCTGTGCTATCCGCGAGCAGAACCGCAATCTCGTTGCTGCCATATCCTCCCACTGCCAGGTCGAGGATTCCGTCGTTGTTGAAATCGGCGGCTGCGCATGTCCGTTCGCCACCGACACCTGCCTCCATGGAGGTCGCGGCGGCGAATGTCCCATTGCCGTTATTCCTCAGCACCGAGAGGTTGTTGCTGGTCAGATTCGCTACACAAATGTCAAAGTCGCCGTCGCCTTCCAGATCAAGGATTCCGAAATGACATGGTGTGGTTCCAACTGTAATGGGAGTAATGGAGGAGAAACCGCCGGTCCCATTCCCGATCAGGATATGGATCCGGTTGGTTCCGTAGTTCGCACAGACATAGTCCATGTTGCCGTCGCCATTGAGATCCGTTCCCTCGTTGGGACTCGGAGTGTTGCCATTCGGCAATGGAAAGACGCGGACGGTGTCATATCCACCCGTTTGGTTCCCCAGCCAGACGCGAACGTCGTTCGTGACCTCATTTGTCGTGAGGATATCCAGGAGCCCATCCCGGTTAAGGTCTCCTCCGTATGCGCCATAGGTCACCACCGCGTTCTCGCCCTGTCTTCGTGTGGATATCCGGTTGGTCTCGGTCCAGGTGAATGTGCCGGGACCGGTTTGTGCCCAGAAGGTCCATGCATATCCCCTGGTCATTCCCGCTCCACCCTGATCACGAATTCCTTTTGACAGAGAGACAGTAACAAGCTCACCGGCCGAAAACGGACGTTGTGGCTGGAAGCGCACACGAGTGTTGCCGTTTTCGAGTGTGAAGAGTCCCCGCGGCACTCCTGACCAGTGGCCAAAGACTTTAAATGTCGTGCTATCTATGGACGAAGGAAGAACAGGAACATCGAACGTGACCACGATAGAAGAATTCACCGGAGCCGAACGGACATTGCGCGCAGGTGCAATCGAGGTCACCGTTGGAGCACTCACGGCGTGGGCGGAAATCAAGGCGACGCAGACTGCGACTGTATGGTTCCTCCAAAGCTTCATCTCTCTCTCCTAGTTGTGGAATGACGAATATCTATCTTAGAAGGATCATTGCTTTTGTTTCGGTATGTCCGCCAACTGTGAGCCGGTAGAAATATACTCCGCTCGTCAATGTACTTGCTTCGACTGGCACGGTATGCAAACCCGAGGGCACGACCTGATGCACAAGTGAAAGGACTTCACGGCCGAGCACATCGTAGATCTTCAAGCTCGTGTATGAGTCTTCGCGCAGGAGGTAGGGAATCGATGTTCCCGGGTTGAAAGGGTTTGGGAAATTCTGAAAAAGGATGAAGTTGGCCGGAAGGGTGGTGTTGACAGTCGTATCGGCATACGTGGATTCGTTTGACGAGAATCGGTAGATGCGCCCGTTTGAGTAACTCATGATATACAACTCCTGGCTTTGATCCGTACCAAAGGACGAGATGTTGTACGGACTATCGATAAGCAGCGAATCGGCGGTGAGTGACCCGTTGTATCGCAGCATCCAGATCTTCCCGTTGCCGAAGTCGGCATAGATGTATGCGCCACGCAAGCTCGGACGCCGGGATCCTCTGTAAATGTATCCCCCGGTGATCGTGCTTCCGATTCCCCGGTCGTAGTCCTTGATGGGAAGAGTAAGACCGGTCGTATTGCATCCGGGGATTCCGGGTGTGCAGATCATACCCTCCATGATACGCCAGCCATAGTTCTTCCCCTTCTGGATGAGATCTACTTCCTCGCGTGCGCCTTGCCCCACGTCTCCAGCCCACAATTCTCCCGATTGAGGGTCGATACTGAAGCGCCAGGG
>JAERML010000179.1:0-671 GCA_016844425.1 Bacteroidota bacterium | reverse complement strand
GATTGCGAAGACCAAGCGCCCAGATTTCCTTTCTTACCGAAGGCCCGAATCCGGCGAATGGATTATCCGGAGGAATCCGATAATGTGTTGTTACGGTCGTATCGTTGATGTCGATGCGAAGCATCTTTCCCAGCAGCTGAGTGCTGTCTTGGGCGCGGTTCCCCGGGTCGTTCCCGTTACCACCATCACCCATTCCGATATACAGGTAGCCATCGGGTCCGAATTCCAACATGCCGCCATTGTGGTTGGTGTACGGCTGATTGATTTCGATGATCTTGAATTCGCTGAGCGAGTCAGCCTTGTTGCTGTCCGCCGTGGAGACTTTGTACCTCGACACAACTGTTCGAAGCGGGCTCGGTGCCGTGTAGTTCACATAGAAGTAACCGTTCACCGCATAGTTAGGATGGAACGCCATGCCGAGGAGTCCCTCTTCCCCTCCGGTCGAACTCAATTTGTTCTGAATGTTCAGGAATGTTCTCATGGCTGATGGAGACACGGCAGAGTCATTGGGAAAGACTCTGATGATCCCATTCTGTTGAACGATGAACATCCGGTTTGTGCCATCCGGACTATGTGTGCCGTAAATCGGTTGAGTAAATGAGAGGTTCGGGAAGGCGTTAACAAGCTGGACAGGTTGCGCAGAGCTGTCGATTGCGCTGACCAGCATGAGG
>JAERML010000178.1 GCA_016844425.1 Bacteroidota bacterium | reverse complement strand
CCGCGTTTCGATCGATTGACTTTGGTACGAATTGGCTGAATGCCAGGGCTGGCGTAGTCGGTACGCACATCACGGGCATCGGCATCACGAATAATAATGGGATGGCAGTCTCAACGCAGTTCGATGGAGCTTTTACGACCATAGACGGAGTCAATTGGGTTTCGGGAGGCTCCGGGTTGCCTGCAATTGATCCTGTCACAACTATCGAAGTCATCAGTCAATCGGGGAACACGGTCTTTGCAGGAACGGCCGGCAACGGAGCGTACAAATCCACAAATGGCGGGGATACGTTTTTCCCAACCGGCACGAGTACATCCGGCATCATGGACTTTCTGACCAAACCCAATGGGACTGTTTATGCAGGGGGCGCAGGTCCAAATGTCCAAAAATCAACAAATGCCGGAATGACCTGGTCGCAGTTCCCCCTCCCCCTCAGCACGAACATCAGGGGGATTGAGGAAGCAACCAATGGAGATCTTTTTGCATTCACGGGGAATTTCCCGGGTGGTCCGTTTGGCGGGAACGGTGTTTACAAGAGCACGACTGGCGGGCAATCATGGCCCCAGTGGGGGTTGCAGTTCACGAGTTTCATCGGATCTGATCGATCATCCGATAACAAGCTGCTTGGAACAACTGACCTGAATGCAGTGGTTGAGAATGATGGTGTTTCATCTTCCTGGTTTTCCGCCCCCTTATTAACCGCAGGTGTGAAGATTCGATACTCCCGTTTCTATGAGCGTCCGTCTGAACCATTGCGCGAAATTCTCGGCGCGTCCGGTGGTTTCTATCATCGCACGGCTTTTTCATCGGATCCCTGGATCAAAAACAGTCCCTTAGGGGAATTTGAGGTCTCATTTCTCACTATACGAAATGCGGGGGGAATGTCTGCCTCTTCATTCGCTGGCCAGATCATTCTCGGAACATACGGCGGCGGCGTTTTCCAGAGTACCAGTCCGCTCACATCTGTTGGCGAGAACAAAATCATTCCTGGTCAATTCGCACTTGAGCAAAACTATCCGAACCCGTTCAACCCGAGCACAAAAATAGTTTATAGAGTCAAGAGTCGAGAGTTTATAGAGTTGAGAGTTTTTGATGTGTTGGGGCGTGAAGTGACGACGCTGGTGAATGAGGTAAAGTCACCGGGTGAATACTCGGTCGACTTTGAAGGTCGAGGCCTTTCGAGCGGGGTGTATTTCTACCGAATGACGACATCGGATTTTGTCCAAACGAAGAAGCTGATTCTTCTTCGATGATTCCAAAAACATAGAGGGTTCTATGCACCACTCTTCAGCATTCATCTTAACACTACTCTGCCTCATTCTTTCCTCGATTGTTGGTGCGCAGCAATGGCAGCAAACCGCGTCGTCACCGAAAGGAAGCGGCATCACCGACCTTGTCGTAAAGCAAAGTAACGGCTATCTATTTGCAACGACAGGAAGTTTCAACTGGCCCAATGCCGATACTGGCGGCGTGCATCGCTCCACAGATGGCGGAGATACATGGACGCGAGTGTTCCCTGCGTATATCGCTCGCATGATTGCCCTGAAGCAGGACAGCATCCTCTTCGCGAGTGTCTGGCCTAACCCCTCTCAGACCGAGCGTCTCTACTATTCCACAGACAATGGTACCACATGGACTCTCACATGGGATGCCGGTCCGGGCAACAATGTGTTCGCCATCGCGTTCGATCCTTCAAATCCGTTGCGTGTGCATGTAGCCTCCCGCTTGTATTTCGTCAGCAATTTTAACGGCGGAACTACCGGCACATGGAGTGTCCGAGGCAACTTGCCGCTAGGTTCATGGCTGCGTGATATCGCTGGGGTATTCGTTGCTGTGCAACATTCCAATCAGAATCTTCTTGGCGTGTACCGCTCCACCGATATAGGAACATCCTTTCTCCGCGTCGGTGGAACTGCAACCGGCGATACAGTTGTATCGCTCATTGTTGTGCGCGATTCGTCCTTTGCCTCTGCTGGATTTGTTGAGTACTTGATCCTCGGCACCTCGAACGGGAAAATCAATAAAGCATTAATAGCGGGCACACTGGTTTTCAACCTTGTTCATTCGATCTTCGGGGATCCCGAAGTGGCCACTTTCTGGGCGCTCTACGCTGGCGCAATTGTCTACATTTATGCTGCCGCTTACGAAGATGGCGGCGGCGGTGGTGGAGTTCTCCAGAGTATCGATCGAGGCGCTGGATGGCTTGGCATCGATGAAGGGCTCTCCTTGCCGCGTAAAATATCCGCGCTGGCAGGGCGCTATGCAGGTCTCGCTACCGCTCAACTGTATGCGGGAATGTTCCGCAACCAGAATGATGGTGCGCCTGTGTACAGACGTACGATAATCGTCTCAGACGTGAAGGAAGGTTCAAGTGAGCTTCCGCGGGGATTTGCACTGCATCAGAACTATCCGAATCCGTTCAATCCAACAACGAGAATAGTCTATGCAGTCAAGAGTCGAGAGTCCGTGAGTCTGAAAGTGTATGATGTGCTTGGTCGTGAAGTTGCGACGCTGGTGAATGAGGTGAAGGCACCGGGTGAATACTCGGTCGACTTTGAAGGTCGAGACCTTTCGAGCGGCGTGTACTTTTACCTACTTCGGGCAGGAGAGTTTTCTCAAACCAGGAAGCTTGTTCTCTTGCGGTGACCCGGTCCGAAGGGTGGAGGTGGTCTGGGGGTCAAAAAAAACCCTGCCTTGTGGGCAGGGTTTATTGTTACAGCATGTTTCCGTTCTTACTGGACGACGCTGACGTTCGATGCGTTAAGTCCTTTAGGACCCTTCTCAACATCAAACTCAACCTTGTCGCCTTCATTCAAGCTCTTGTAGCCGCTTGCCGTGATCGCATTGAAGTGGACGAACACATCTTCGCCGCCTTCGCGTGCAATGAAACCGAAACCTTTTGCTGCGTTGAACCATTTGACTGTTCCTTTTTCCATGGAACGGTCCTTTCATGTAGTGTAAACACCCGGCTCAACCGCCGGGCAAGGTGTACGCCAACGAGCTTATCTGAATGATGGCGTTGCGACCTTGGAAGGACTCGTACGGTTCATCAGCAGCTGCACAAGCGGTGTACTGTTATTTGACACTACATCATACACAAACCAGGCATCAATTCCTAATTATGTTTTGTCCAACGGCGTTCTCCCCCCTGCTAGCACATCCCACACATCTCTGACCTGGTTCAGGTGGACAGAACAGGCATAAACACCCCTTTCTCCATTCATCATTCCTTGTTCGATATTCATTTTTCTCCGTGAATACCGAACAAGGAACACGGAATATTGAATGTAGAAATTGAACCCGGTGTTCCCCACAAATGGGTGGACACCATGCAGCTGATTGGTATGGAAGGTCGTCAAACGGAGCCTCTGTCGGCAGCGGTGTGTATTTCTACAGGTTGCATGCCGGCGGGTTCACTGGTACGAAGAAACTTGTTCTTGTGCGATAGTCTGCATCATCCTGACTTGGACGTAGTAGCGCGCGATTGACTCTCTGCGATTTCCCGTGCCCATCGCACAACCTCATCCGAGAGCTCGTTCAGCACTTCGCCATTAGTTCGACCGGATGATTTGAGCACGTGGAAGGAATGATCGGCCCCATCAACAATGTGGAGTACAGCGCGCTTGCCGAGTTTCTTGCATATTGGCGTGAGCAGCGTGAGGTCCGCAAGCGTGTCGCGTGTCCCCTGCAAGAAGAGCATCGGGTCATTGATGCTCGAGAGATGTTCGGCGCGGTCAGTAGAAGGGGCTCCGGCCGGATGGAGTGGAAAACCAAAGAACACCAACCCTTGTACTCCGGGCAGCGGGTCTTCCGCCGCAGCGTGTGAGGTCATCCTTCCGCCCATGGATTTTCCTCCGGCGAACATCGTCAGACCGGGAGTACTCCGCGCGGCAACCTCAATTGCCGAACGGACGGTCGCTAGAAGGATGGGTTTGGGATCCAGTCGTTTGCCGCCCTGTTCCATATACGGGAACTGATATCGGAACGTGGCTACACCTCGTGCTGCAAGCCGCAGCCCCATTTCCTCCATGAACGGGTGATGCATTCCTGCACCGGCCCCGTGAGCAAACACAAGGAGCCAGCGTGCATCATCAGGCAACCAGAAGCAATGCGCTTACAGCGTCCGATGTGCTCGTGGCTTTGAATTTGAGTCCCTTCTCTTTCCTCATGTTCTTCCGATCATTCCGTCGCGATTCCATCGATTCATGGAAAGCTACAAAACTCCATCCCGCGAATCAATGCTGGAGAAAGACGAGATTCGGGTTCTGTAGAAACAGCATCGAGGCAAATTGCACAATAGTTTTTGTTGACTGTCAAATGCGTTCGATCAGTGGAATTCGAATAATTCTCGTATATTGTAGGCGTCAAATATAAACACCTCACAGCAGAATTACCCCATGCAAATAGGAATCGTCGGATTCCCCTTCTCAGGGAAGTCAACATTGTTTCAGACCATCACCAAAACCCATCTGGATCCAGCCGCGCTTACAAAGACGGAGGCACACCATGCAATTGTTAAAGTCCCTGATGCCCGGCTCGACAGATGTTCTGAGATATGTTCTCCGGAACGCACGATCCATGCTACGATCGAGTTTGTCGATGTTGTCGGCTTGAAAAAAGGCGAGTCAGGGTCGACACAGTTCACCACCAACTTCCTCTCGAACGTCAAAACGAACGACACACTCGTACAGGTTGTCCGGTTGTTTGCAAACGACGCGGTCCCTCACCCTGTGGCACCATCGACTTCATGCGGGATATTTCATCGTTTGAAACGGAATTCATCCTCTCGGACCTTGGGGTCGTCGAAACACGCATCGACAGAATCAAGAAGCAGGTCATGAAAACTCAGGATGCACAACTCAAGCTGGAACTTCCTGTCCTGGAGAAGTGTCATCAAGCACTCGAAACTGAAAAACCGCTGCGTGAAGTCGAATTCACAAAGGAAGAGATGTTGACCCTGAAAACCTATCAGCTCCTTTCGATCAAGCCGATGCTCATTGCGTTGAACCTCGACGAATCCCAGCTTAACGATGCAGAAAGCCTTGTGAAGCGTGTCGCTGAGAAGAAAGAAGGCAAGCACACGAAGATCGTCTCATTCTTCGGGAAGATTGAGATGGAGATGTCGGAGCTTCCTGAAGATGAGGCGAAGGTGTTCATGGGTGAATACGGTATTAAGGAATCCGCGCTCGACACCTTGATCCGTGAGGCGTACACGCTGCTCGGACTTCTCTCGTTCTTCACGGTTGGTGAGGATGAGTGCAGGGCGTGGACGATCAGGAACGGCATGACGGCACAGGAAGCTGCTGGCGTAATTCATTCCGATTTCTTTACCAAGTTTATCCGGGCAGAGGTCGTCCACTACGATCACTTCATCATTCACGGAGGATCGTTCGCCAAAGCCAAAGAGGCCGGCCATTGGAGACTCGAGGGGAAAGAATACACTGTAAAGGATGGGGACATTATGTCGATACGGCACAGTTGATACTTTGTTCCTGGCTTCTCGGTCCACCAAGTTTCACATATTATTCTGTTCATTCTCAACAACATCAGAAGGGGGTTCGCACATGCGTTTCGCAATCTCCGCTCTCATGCTTTTGGGCGTCGTAGTATCACGCGCAGCGGTGGTCGGCAAGCAGGTCGAGTATACCGCTGAGGGCGTGACTCTGAAAGGCTACATCGCCTACGATGACAAGCTTATCATCAAACGTCCGGGCATTCTTGTCGTGCATGAATGGTGGGGAGATTGAACTATCCAATCTTTCGTGCCCATCGCACAACCTCATCCGCGAGCTCATCCAGCACTTCGCCATCGGTTCGACCGGATGATTTGAGCACGTGAAAGGAATGATCGGCCCCATCAACTACATGGAGCGTCGTCCGCTTACCGAGATTCCTGCATATTGGTGTAAGCAGCGTGAGGTCTGCCAGTGCATCACGTGTACCCTGCAGAATCAGCATGGGAAGGTCAACGTTTGGGAGATGCGCGGCACGGCCGGTAGAAGGTGCTCCCGCCGGATGAAGTGGAAACCCAAAGAACACCAGCCCGTGTACTCCAGGAAGCGGCTCTTCCGCCGCAGCCTGCGAGGTCATCCTTCCACCCATGGATTTTCCTCCAGCGAGCACCGTCAGACCGGGCGCACTCCGCGAGGCAACCTCAATTGCCGAGCGGACGGTCGCTAGAAGGATGGGTTTGGGATCCGGTCGTTTGCCGCCGTGTTCCAAATACGGGAACTGATATCGGAACGTGGCTACCCCGCGTGTTGCAAGCCGCAGCCCCATTTCTTCCATAAACGGGTGATGCATTCCTGCACCGGCCCCGTGAGCAAACACAAGGAGCCAGCGTGCATCATCGGGAGCAAGTAGCAACGCGCCAACCTCGCCCGCCGTGTTCGTGGCTTTGAATTTGAGCTTCTTCGGCTTCATCATTCGATTTCGCTTTCGCGGAAGGGCAACAACGTCCCGGGCAATCTTCGCTGGTCACCCAAAAGTACAAAACTCTCTCCGTCCAGTCAATTCATGTCTGCAGGCTTCAAGCTGGCGGGTGTGTTCACAATCCGCAAAGCCGTTTGCTTTTGAGATCAGCCCCTCGATCTATCCCTATGACATGAGCACTTGATTTTGAGCAACCGCTCCACTACTTTAGGCCCACACAAACCGCCTCTCAAAATCATCGGGCACACACGTTTTGTCTCGATTGATGTCGGCACTCCTCGCAGGAGTGCTCTTCATTTCAGCACACCCCCACTCGTTCGGACAAACGCAGTTCAGAACCCAGCACTACGGGGTTGAAGACGGGCTTTCCCAAAGCTCTGTCTGGTGCACCCTTCAGGACCGGCGAGGATTCCTCTGGTTTGGAACCGCAGACGGCCTGAATAGATATGATGGATATTCCTTCCGAGTCTTTCGTCATAACCCGGAGGACTCCACGTCGTTGTCCAACAACCTCGTGTGGTCGTTGTGCGAGGATACGTCCGGAGCAATCTGGGTGGGAACTGCAGCCGGCATTCATCGATATGATCCACGTACAGAGTCGTTTGCCCGTCTCGCCGATCAACCACGGTATAAGGGAACATATCTCGAAGCGCCCACAAGAACCATCCTTGAGAACCACGAGGGTCTGCTCTGGTTCGGGACAATCAACGGTCTGGCGATTCTCGACCCTGTGAGTGGCGCATTGAAGCAAGTTGCGTTGTCGGAATTTCAACCGGCCGCACCGATTCCCGGCATCACGGTGTTGCACGAAGACGATAGCGGGAATGTCTGGCTTGGAACCACCGAGTATTTGTTCCGGTATGAAAGGACCACTGGGACGATCCGGCGCGTGCCTGTTGGTGAAAAGGATCAGAAGCTCTTTCCGTTTCGCTCATGGAAAGACCATGGGGGTGTCTACTGGTTTGCAACGGTTGACAAGGGAGTGTGGTCTTTTAACCCCGGTACCGGTCGCTGGCAACACTATATCAACGACCCGCTCAATCCGACAAGTCTCATCGACAACCACTTGCGCAGCGTCTGTGAAGACAATGATGGAATGCTCTGGTTTGGCACGATCCGTCGTGGGCTATGTTACCTCGACCAAGCAACGGGGAGGTTTCATTCTTTCAAGCCATCGGACGAAGGAACGAAGAATGCCCGCTACGAAGGGGTCTCCGCAATTCTCCGCGATCGTTCGGGATTGTTGTGGGTGGGCTATGATGGCGCTGGCGTTGTGAAACTGAATCCGTACCCGAACAAGTTTAATCACATCCTGCTGCCGCAGTCGGACGTCAATGCGACAGGCGATAACTTCTTCAAGGCTCTCATGGTTGACCACCTTGGCGACGTGTGGCTCGGGATGTATGACCAGGGACTCTCGGTGCTCAACCGGAACACCGGTCGAGTGAAACGCTATCGCCACTCTTCTGATCCGCGAGGTCTTTGTGGCAACACAATTCTCGCCCTCCTTGAAGACAAGACGGGAAGCATCTGGATAGGGACGACGGACGGGTTGGATGAATTCGACAGGGGCACGGGCAATTTCAAGCACCACGACATATCATCATTTACCGCCGGTGATCAGCGCGGCAAGGTTGTTGCCTCCCTGTGTGAGGATTCTTCCGGCACAATCTTGATCGGCACAATCACGCGTCTGCTCAAATTCGACCGTAGACGCGGGCATGTGGAACAGGTACTCTCAACAATCGGTTTAACCGGCCTTGCCCTTCCTCCTGCAATCAACGTCATCAGTCCCACTTCCGACGGCGCCTTGTGGATCGGAACCCTGGGAGCCGGAATGCTAAAAGTACACAACAATGGCGCGGTGGAAAAACAATTCACGCACATCCCCGGTTCAATCAACTCGATATCACACAACCGGGTCAAGACCATCCTGATCGACCCTGATGGCATCCTCTGGATCGGGACGGAAGAAGGTCTCAACCGCTACAATCCGCAGAACGATAACTGGCGTGTCTACCGGATGAGAGACGGCCTTCCGAACGATTTCATCTATGGCGTGTTGATGGATGAGAAACGAAATCTTTGGATCAGCACCAACCGCGGCATTTCTCGTATGGATACACGCGATCCCGATCACCCGATGTTTCGCAACTACACACCCGACGATGGCTTGCAGTCATATGAATTCAACACGAACTGCTACTTCAAGATGAACGATGGACACATGCTGTTCGGTGGTGTGAACGGCTTCAACATCTTTCATCCCGATTCCGTTCGAGATAACTCAGGCGTTCCGCAGATCGCTCTTACTTACCGGATTCAAGAAGTTCGACCAGCCTGTCGATCTGGGGGCAGACATCGGCATTTTGCAGGAGGTCCGGCTGGAGCCTGGAGAAACCGTCTTCTCGCTTGAATTCGCAGCACTCGAATTCACCAATCCCGGCCTCAACCGGTATGCATACAGAATGGAAGGATTTGACAAGGATTGGATCTACTGTGGCACTCGACGCGAAGCGCGGTACACGAACCTTGATCCGGGTGAATATATCTTTCGAGTAAAAGGATCGAACAACGATGGTGTGTGGAATGAAACCGGAGCGTCCATCAGAGTTGTCATTGTTCCTCCATTCTGGAGGACGGGCTGGTTCATCGCCTGCATGACGATCGCCGGCGCTGCTGCATTTGGCGGCGGCGTGCGGTATGTGTCCACACAAAAGCTCCGTCGCAAAGTGGAACAGCTCGAACGCGAAAAAGCAATTCACGAGGAGCGCCTCAAGACGAGAGAGAGGATCGCCCGTGACCTGCATGACGACCTTGCTTCAACTGTCGGCAGCGCAGGGCTCTTCATCGAGTCGGTGAAGAAGCAGATGCCCGAAGCCCCGCCGCAGGCCAGGGAATTTCTCGACAAGACCAGCTCCCTGCTGACCGAGGCCGAAGAAGCAATGAGCGATATTGTGTGGTCGGTCTCCCCACGTCACGATACGCTCGAGAGTCTGCTGACCCGCATTCGACTTCTCACCACCGATCTTTGCAAGGCGAATCGAATAAAATATGAGATTGATA
>JAERML010000351.1 GCA_016844425.1 Bacteroidota bacterium | reverse complement strand
GGGTGACGTTTTTCTGATTTCACTTCGACGCGTGCACCGGCCTCCATCTCGTCCACCTTCCGGCCGGAAAGCTTCCCATATTCCGGAAACTTCTGCACATCAAAGTACACCGAACCATTTGCTTCGTACGCGAGACCCTTCTGCATCAGTTGTTGGATGATTTGAATCTGTTCGGTGATATGTCCGGTTGCGCGGGGGGAAATATCGGGGCGGAGAACGTTGAGGGCGTCCATGTCCTCGAAGAAGCTCCGCGTGTATGTCTCGGCAACCTGCATCGGGTGTTTCTGCTCGAGCCGGCTTTGCTTGAGCAACCTGTCCTCTCCATCGTGCGCGTCTCCAAGGAGGTGGCCAACGTCGGTAATGTTCTGTACGTAGAGCACCCTGTAGCCGAGATAGCGGAGATAGCGAACAACGACGTCGAACGAGATGTAACTCTTGGCGTGCCCGAGGTGTGAATCTCCGTAGACCGTGGGCCCACAGACGTACATGCTGACATAGCCTTCGTGGAGAGGCCTAAATTCTTCTTTGCGTCGAGTGAGTGTATTGTAGATTGTAATTCCCATATCATCCCGCGTTCAGTGTGACCCCCATAAGCTCCTTCGCACCTTTCAGTCCTGCCTCTGTTATCTCCGCGCCACTCATCAACTTGGCTACCTCCTTCACTCGCTCATCCATCGAGAGTTTCCGGATGGCGGTTGTTGCCCGCTTGCCGTCCTCCGACTTTACGACCGAGAAGTGGACATCGGCCAGACCGGCAATCTGTGGAAGGTGCGTGATGGCAATAACCTGATGGAAACCGGAGAGGCTCTTCAGGCTGAGCCCCACTGTCTGTGCCACGCGTCCGCTCACCCCCACATCGATCTCGTCGAAGATCAGCACCGGCAGGCGATCGGATTTGGCGAGTATGCTCTTAAGGGCGAGCATGATGCGGGAAATCTCCCCGCCCGATGCGACCTTCACCAGCGGCTTTACCTCCTCTCCACGGTTGGTGGAAATGTAGAACTCTACATTATCGCATCCCTTGGGATTGAGACGAACGGCTTTCTTCCCCACCTTTATGTACTCGGTTTCCCCTGCTGACTCCTCCTGGCTCATGCGCGTGGAAAAATTCGCATATTGGACCCCCAACTTCGTCAACTCTCCGACGATTGCCTTGTCGATCTTTCGCGCCGTTTCACCGCACATGCAGAGCGGCGCTCTTCCAGGTCCTTGTTGAGCCGGGCAAGCACTTCGTCGAAGTTCTCCGCCAGCGCGGCCTCCTGGCCGATCCGCTCACGGTGGACAAGGATGCTCTCGATCGAGCCGCCGTACTTTTTCTTCAGGAGCGCGAGGCGACCGAGCCGTTGACGCAGCTCTTCGAGTCGCCCCGGGTTATACTCCACGCCGGCACTGTAGCGCTGGATGAATTTCGCCAACTCCCCAACGATTGCCACAGCGGACTCGCTCTCCGCCGCCGCACTCTCAAATTGCTTATCAATGGACACTAGATCGCGGAGTTGGTTCCGTACAATCACCAGCAGGTCGTGGATCGATCGCTCACCTTCATAGAGCGTTCCATACAGCGTCGACGTTGAGGCAGAGAGCTTTTCGGAGTTCTCGAGGATGCTCAATTCCGTCTCCAGACGCTCTCCCTCTCCCGCCTGCGGTGCAACGGAATCGATTTCCTGCATCTGGAACAGATGAAACTCTCGTTTCTCCTGAAGTTGCCGCTCGCGTTCACTTTCTCCTGAAGTTGCCGCTCGCGTTCACGAAGATCCCGAAGCTCTGTGGCTGTGGTATGAAGCCGCTCGTATGCAGCGCGGAATTCTTCCACCATGCCATCAAGTCCGCCGAAGTCGTCCAGCATGTCAATATGCGTGTCGATCCGAAGGAGAGACTGGTGCTCGTGCTGCCCATGCAGGTCCACCAGCAGCTCACCGATCTGCTTCTGAAGCGAAATGGTCGCTGGTGTGTCGTTGACAAAACAGCGGCTTTGTCCTTTCACCGAGACTTCCCGCCGGATAATCAGCTCATCCGAGTCGTCAAGTTCATTCTCCTTGAGAAGAACTTTGATTTTTCTGTTCCCGCTCGTATCGAACACTCCCTCCACAACTGCCTTCTCAGCCCCCGCCCGGACAACTTCCGCACTTGCCCGAGTGCCAATAATCAGACCAAGCGCGTCAACGATGATCGACTTTCCCGCACCTGTCTCACCGGTAATGATGACGAGGCCACCCGAGAACTCAATAGTGAGCTCATCGATGAGGGCGTAGTTTTTGATGAAAATGGATTTCAACATGGATTGAAGGCCGATGGGTTTAAGGCTAATCTACCCATCTTCTGAGAAAGATTCAATTTGAAGAGGCGGATATCAGTTTAGCAATGGCGCCGCGGGAAGGTCGGGACCCACGTCAAGTGAATAGAATTCAATGTCGGGGACATCCGGCAGGACCCCGTGGAAGTAGGCATAGCGGAGGAACTCGGTCAACGCGTATTGCACATCATCGGGGAGATCATAGGAGAAGTGTTCCAGATATTCTTCGATCTCGTAAGGCATCAGCGCTGACGCGGCCGCTGGGGGAATTCCTTTTGACACGTCATGGAGCGACAGGCCACCCTCTGTCCGTGCGTGCTGGATGGCGCGGATCTCATCCTTTGAGAGAGCACCCTCCCGTCCACACCAGAATCCGTGCACATACGGCAGGTCGGTCATTTCAAACCACTCTTCAACAAGATCGATGGTATAGGGAACAGTGGTGTGTTTTCCCAGTGCTGCATTGCCAACCAATAGCGCAGCATCCGCAACTGCCAGCATTTCGGAGAGGGATCCCACCGCAGGCACAATTTTCGGTTGGACATCAAACTGCTCACCGAGAAGAATCTTGGCCAGAACAATCTCCGACGTTGCTGCCGGATCAGCTGCCATCGTTGTGATGGCTTTCATTTTCTCGCGGAAGCAGAGAACTGCCGCTACTACTCCTTCAGAGGAAGAAAGTGCGACCCGGGGAACAATTCGGTATTCGGATCCCTCCCGGGCATACTCAATAGGTGAGAGGAACGCGGCATCCAGTTCGTGTTGCCGGAGGAAAATGGCGTTTTGCGCGGACGGGTTCTCAATAATTGCGAACGTGCTTCCTTCCGTAAGGCGAGCCGTCAGTGGCCTGCAATAAAGGTGGGGAGGTACACCGAGACGTTTTTTCTCACTCAAGGAGACATACCCGGG
>JAERML010000177.1 GCA_016844425.1 Bacteroidota bacterium | reverse complement strand
GTTGTCAGCGTGGCATGCGGTACATTCCTCCTTTGTCTGTGCAAAGCCTGACGATCCCCGCATCATGATGACAAGAGCCACCAACAGGGAAGATGCATTACGAGATATTCTAGCGGCCGAATTCAGCATTGAGTTCAAGATGATTGACAAAAAAACGTGGAAACTCCGGTTGAGAGGGGTCAATCCGTATGCCAACGAGAACTACAGCGAATTGTAGATAATTGCCACAGCTTCGGCACAGTCAGCCCATTGTCTTCCCACTTCTGGGACACTGACTTGCAGTTATTTGCACAGTTGGGAATATGAGGGTTCGGGGGGTGTGCAATCTGCACGTTTCCGAAGCAGGTGCAAAGCCGGAGAGATTCAGGTGAGGAGTTCGTCAATCCGTTGGGAAAACGGGGCAAGATCGAACGGCTTATAGAAAACGGAATCGACGTGGTTACGAATGGACATATCGAGCTGGACATCCTTCGCACTGTAGACATACAACATGATGATCGGAAGGCGCTTGTTCGGCTCCTTCAGGGAGTCGATCCGCTCGATTATCCTTTCGGAAGGGATCGCATCAACTATCACCAGATCGGCCGCATACTGCTGGACAAATGATCCGAGCGTCCCTGGATTGGTCGTGGTAATGACGTTGTACCGATCCTGGAAAAGCAGCGACAGACTGAAACAGAAGTTCAGGTCAGGGCTGTAGATGAGAATCGTCTTCTTATTCTCATCGACCTCGGCCATTGTCTCCTGGGTCCTTCCCGGTGTATTTAGTTCCTGTTCAAGCGTCATAGTGTTTTGCCATCCTCGCCGCTACGTCAGGTTCGAAGCCTGGCCGCGTGTGCGGGATACAATCAACGTAAGTGCAACTCGCTCTCGATATCGGCCTTTTCAATGATCGCTTCACGGAAGGGGTGCGGCTTCACGGTAAGGACCGGAACACTGGACAGGCGTACTACTCTCTCAGCAACGCTCCCCATCACGATGTGGCGCAGACCCGTGCGTCCATGTGTCGCAAGGACGATCAGATCAATCCCCTCCTCCTCCGCAAAGCGCTTGATCTCCTCTGCAGGAGTCCCGGCCACCACCACGGGGAGGATCTTCAAATCGTGATTGATTTGTTTTGCAACAAACCCCTCCAGCTCTCTTCTCCCCTGCTCCACCACTTGCTGCATGTGTGTAGCGCCATTCACTTCCAGTCCAGGGATGACCAGGATGGGTGCGGCGGGATCAACGACATGCAACAGGTAGAGCTTCGATGAGTAGAGCAATCCGAACGACGACGCATACTCCACCGCTGCCAGCGAGTAATCCGACAAATCCGTGGTGATGAGTATCTTCCTGAGGTAGATCATCGGTGCTTTCCTCCAATCTGATGGACTGGCACTACGTCTCGATTTCACAGGAACATTTTTCAAGTAATGTGCCAAAGGAAGTGAAAAAAATCCGCACAGGATGGCGGCAAAATGGAAGGAAACAGGTCGATAGACGAGAAAATCTACACCCGGTGTTCCAATTAGTGGGAAAAGATCAACGGAAATTCCCACTGCTGCAAAGCGGAGGTATGGTGATGCCGTGGGAGAAGCTACGATTGCAGGGCAATGTTGAGTTCTTCGATCTTTCGGTAGAGGGACGAGAGGCTGATCTTCAACGCCTTCGCGGTGATCTCCTTATTGAAATCATTCATGCGGAGAACATGGCTGATATACTGTCGCTCGAAGTCATCCACCGCCTCCTTCATTGAGCGGTGAGAATCGAATGCATACACCGAATCCTGATGTTGGGCGAAGAGTTCAGGGAGATCCTGCTTGGCAATCAGTTCTCCCTCGGCAAAGATGACGGCCCGCTCGATCACGTTTTGCAGCTCGCGGATCTCTCCCTTCCAGGGGTGGGAGAGGAGGCTCTTCATCACCTCATTGTCCACACTACGCACGTTCTTGTGCATCTCCCGCGCGTATTTTGCCACGAAGTGCTGCACGAGCAACGGTAGATCGTCGCCGCGTTCGGCCAGCGAGGGAAGCGCAATTTCCACAACATTCAGGCGATAGTAGAGGTCTTCGCGGTACTTTCCAGCCTCCACCTCCTTGGCAAGGTTTCTGTTGGTTGTGGCAATGATGCGGACCTCCACACGAAGCGAATTCGATGTCCCGACAGGAATGATCTCCTTGAGCTCGATGGCACGGAGAAGTTTCACCTGAAGATGGAGCGGGATCTCACTTACTTCATCAAGTAAGATGGTCCCCCCTTCCGCCGCCCGGAAAAAGCCCTCCTTGTCGATGGTCGCTCCGGTAAACGAGCCGCGCTTATGGCCGAAGAGCTCGCTTTCGAAGAGGTTCTCCACAATTGCCCCACAGTTCACGGCAATGAAGGGCTTGGTGCTTCGCCGGCTGTTGAAGTGGATCGCCCGCGCAACAAGTTCCTTGCCCGTCCCGCTCTTGCCGCTGATGAGGATCGTCCCATCCGTACCGGCCACCTTCTTGATCGTGTCGAAGACCTTCTGCATGGCAGGACTCTTCCCGACGATGTTCTCGAAATCGTACTGGCGCTGCAACTCGGTACGGAGAAGTTTGTTCTCGATGGCGAGGTGGCGGTCGGCGAGCAGCCGGCGGACCTTGACCAGGAGTTCGTCGAACTCAACCGGCTTGAGAACGTAATCCACCGCCCCTTTGCGCAGGGCCGCAATGGCGGTATCGATGGAGCCGTACGCAGTAACGATTACAACAAGAGTCTCCGGACTGACTTGCGTGATATGTTCAAGCAGCTCGATTCCCTTCATCTCCGGCATCTCGAGGTCGGTCAACACGAGGTCGTAGTATCCGGACCGGATCATTTCAAGGGCGATCTTTCCGTTTGCCGCCTCGGCAACCTGGAAGCCCTCTTTCTGAAGAATAAACGAGAGCGATTCCCGGATGATCTCTTCATCGTCCACAATGAGTACGGAGTCCGCCATATCAATAGTCCTTTGTGTATAAAGGAAGCAGCACACAGAATGTTGTTCCGCGTCCGGCAACGCTCCGGACGGTAATGTCGCCGCGAAAACTTTCGACGATGCCGTAGCTTACCCACAACCCGAGGCCGGTCCCCTGCCCCACACCCTTTGTCGTAAAGAACGGCTCAAAGATCTTTGCCATGTTCTCTTCATCGATTCCGTGCCCGTTGTCGGTGATGCTGATGCGCACAGTCTGGTCGTCCCGTTCGATTGTCACGTCAATGGTGCCCGGCTTACCTTCCATGGCATCCACGGCGTTTAGAAAGATGTTGATAAAGACCTGCGCGATCTGATCGGCCACGAGGGAAAGAAGTGGGATTTGCTGCTTCACGTTGATGGTAAACGTGACGTCCTTTGCTTTCTTCCCCATCTTTACAATCTCCATCGCTTCGGTCACTTCCTGGACGATATTCGTCGGTTGGACCTGATAGTTGGATGGACGCGAAAAGTCCACCAGGTCGCGGATGATCTTGGTAATACGTTGGACTTGCGATTGGACCAGGCCGAGCTTCTCGCGGGCGTTTGTGTCCGTGAAGGTCCGGAGTAGCACCTGCACAATGGATGAGATGGACGCCAGGGGATTTCCCACCTCGTGTGCGATTCCTGCCGCGAGGGTGCCAATGCTCTCCATCTTCTGTGAGTGCATGAGCTGTTGTTCCAGATGTTTCTGGTCAGTGATATCCCGGTGAGCACCAAGGAACCCCACCACGGTTCCTTCCGTGCCGATAATGGGGGAGATAAGAATCTGTGTGTAGAGCGACGTCCCATTCTTCCGCCGGTTCTCTACCTCGCCATTCCATACCTTCCCGGCATTGATCGTGGACCATACCTTGCCCCAGAATTCCTTGGAGTATTTTCCGCTCGAAATGATGCTGGGGTTTGCCCCGATGAGTTCCTCCTTGCTGTACCCGCTCGCCCGTTCGAAGGCAGGGTTCACGTAGATAATTCTTCCCCGTGCGTCGGTGATCTGAATCGGATTGACGGTGTAATGCACCACGTTGGAGAACCTGAGGAGATCGAGTTCCTTCTTCTTTGCCTCGGACACATCCCGCGCGATAACATAGAGGAACGCCTGGTCCGGTCCGGTAATTTTCCGGATAAACAACAGTGCGTCAATCACCCGCCCATCCTCCGTCTTGAATTGCACCTCGGCCTCGGGGGCACTTTCCATG
>JAERML010000176.1 GCA_016844425.1 Bacteroidota bacterium | reverse complement strand
CCCCATCGGGCCTGCGTCTTTCGGGATTGGCAAGAGCTTTTATTTCGGACGCGACCTGCCCAATAACCCAATCCAACAGGGACCCTTCCTTTTCTATTTCATGCTCGGATACCAGCTTCAGATCTGGTGAGAATTGCTGCACGGCCGGGCGCTCTCCCCGGCTCAACGGATGAACCCGCACTTTCTTGTTTTACTACTTGCATCACAGTAAAATTGGCGAGGAAATCCGCACCCCTGTCGCTCAGGTGCAAGGCGCTGGCAATCATCATGTGGAATGTGATGGGACTGCGAGCGACGGCAAGGCGGTACCCAGCGGCGTTTATCTCTACCAGATGACAGCGGGCGAGTTCCGCGACATGAAGAAAATGGTGTTGCTAAAGCAAATCCAACAATCGCTGGCGCCAGAGCAAACAGGGAGGCAGTGTGCCTCTCTGTTTTGTTTTTCTGGATGAATGAGTATATTGATCCGTCGTTATCCTTTATGTGACCAGAGACTCTAATGACCACGAAAGCACCTTCAATAGTGAAACCCGCGCCGGGCGATAGTCTGGAGCATATCGCCTATGCCAGTGTCAAGAACATCCCGACGGTCGAGCCGCACGATCAGGATCGTCTCGGATACAATATCTGGCGTTGGCTGAAATACCGCCGCGACCCACTGGAGTTTGCCGTTAAGACATCCGGTTCCCGGCTCCTCATCAGTGAAGAAGAAACAGTCCGGAAGGTCCGTGAGAATCTTAAGCAGCTTGGCGTAACCGAGTAGATCGGTCCGAAGCCCACCCGACACGTGCTGTTCACACGCTCCAGTATTCTCCGCTAGCAGAATCCCGAGGGGCCTCCATGGAAACATTCCTTCTCGCGTTCATACCACTTTTCGTGGCCATTGACGTGTTCGGCGTATTGCCACTCTTTGTGGCGCTGACCGAAGGGCTGGCCGAGCGGCGGCGCCAGCGCCTGGTGATGGACGCGACGATGACGGCGTTTGTCATCTCGGTCATCTTCCTCGCTGTGGGAAAGCTGATCTTCTCCTTCCTCGGTATCACGGAGAACGATTTTCGCGTGGGAGGAGGTATCGTTCTCCTTGTCCTTGCAGTCAACGATCTCCTTTTTTCCAAGGAAGGGAAGCGGAGTGCAGAGTCCTCTGTGGGTGTTGTTCCGATTGGCATCCCGTTGATCATGGGGCCTGCGGCGCTCACAACAATCATTCTTCTCGTCGACTCGCACGGTTACCTCTGGACGATCGCGTCGTTGCTGGTCAATATGCTCATAGTCTGGTTTGTGTTTGCCCAATCAAAACAGATCACCAGGGTAGTCGGACAGGCAGGTTCCCGCGCAGTTGCAAAAGTTGCAGCGCTGCTGCTCGCCGGCATTGCTGTGATGATGATCCGCAGCGGGATTTCTTCGATGGTTGGTTAGCTCTGAGTCCAACAACAAAACCCCGTTTGTGCGGGGTTCGGTCGTTCATCAATCGATTCCCTCTCTTCTACTTCCCACCTGTGCGGAAAAAGGAGTCCGGGTTGCACGGCATTGCTGTACATTGACGGAGGGGCTTTGTATCTTTCAGGCGGGAAAAACAATGATCTTCACGGAGAACGGGAACCGGCATGGCGGTAACAACGGAAATGAACCTGGCGGCAGGGAAGGATGCCGAAAGCCACCGGTTCAATTACAAGGGAATGCACCGGTATCTCATTACGCTCCACACATTCAAGTCGAGGAAGGTTTTCACTGAAGGGGCGCCCGTGCTGAAAGCCCTCGGCATTCTCCAGGAAGTCTGCTGGAAGCACAGGTTTGATACGTATGCGTATTGCTTTCTTCCTGACCGGCTCGTTCTCATCGTCCGGGGGAAGACGGAGTTTTCCGACATGAAGGCATTTCTCTCGGCGTTCCGGCAGGCTTCGAGCATGGCGCTTGAAGCTGAGCTCGGTCATCCCCTTTGGAAGAGAATCTACACCGAACGCGTGTTGCGCAAGAAAGAAGAAAGCGCGGAGAAAGCATCCGAGGTGTTCTCGCTTCCCGTACAGGCAGGACTCGTCACGATCCCTTCAGAGTATCCCTACCTTGGTTCGTTCGTGAAGTCTGCCACCACTTCCTCCGACAGGAAGAAGAGCAAAGGGCAACGGCCAACGCGTCGTCCCGGCTGACTCCCAAGCATCTCCAATCAACGACTACCATCATACAACCTTCTTGTAAAGTTCGGATCCGGACTCCACCACGGATGCAATCTCTTGTAGATGGGGGAACGCGCTCAACGTTGTCTGCGGGATAAGAACGTGCCTGCCTTCTTTCAATGATGAAAGAATCTGAAGCGCATTGGCGATGGCCTTACCGTGCGTCGTGTTGTTGCATATAACCGTCACCTTTGAACATTTTCCAGAAAGGGCATCCAGCCGTCTGCCGAGCTCACGGAGCTCCTTGCTGTTGTAAAGATAGTCGTAGCGGGTCTCCATTCCGTTGAGCAGCCACCCTTTTTCATTTCGCCCATGGAGTCGCAGGTAGGCATGGTCTCCCACAACGCCTGTCAGGAATGGCATCAACTGTTTCACACGCGGCAGATCTGCATTGATGGGTGCCAGAAGATTCTCTGAAAGG
The DNA here is from genome assembly GCA_016844425.1 of Bacteroidota bacterium. The sequence continues at coordinate 1,601 of JAERML010000176.1, read as the reverse complement.
AAGTTCATTAGGGTCGGCTGGTTCCAGGATTCATGGCGGAGTTCCACATGGACGGGGAATCCCCGGAAGATCTCGCCGAGCTTGACGAGGTGGAAGCGGTTCGCACTCGTGTTGGTGAACGCATACGGGAACTGCGCGACGAGCGCTCCAAGTCTCCCGGCGCGCGCCAACTCCTGCAACATGCCGCGGATATTGCGGGTCACTTGCGGCTTGAAAAGTTTCTTGTGGGTAAAGAGGGAGTGGAGTTTCAGGTTGAACGTGAACCGCTTGTTGCCCGCAACAGCGTCGATCCACCGCTGTGCATCGAGTTCCCCCAGGCTCTCGTCCCAGAATGTGGCCCGGACTTCCACCGTGTCGAAGAACCGGGAGTAAAAGGAAAGCCTCTCCAGTGATTCCAGCTTTGCCTGCGGGTAGAAGCAGACATCGAATGCCGCATGGTCCCATCCACCAACGCCCACGGCGTACGTCACTGCACGTTTCTCCATAACTCCTCCTCCAAAGAAAATGCTTGACACGATGGCTTTAATTCCGTACTTTGCTTCCGACAATGTACGACATATATGTCGTCTTGTCAAGATCTAAGTTGACAAATCTGTCACCAGCCAGACGACACGCATGCCGCCACAATCAAGCAGCCTGCAACTGCAGCTCAAGGATCTGCAGGAAATCCCCGGCGTTGGGCGTTCCATCGCCAGAAACCTGATCGGCATCGGGATCAGGAAAGTTGATGACCTGAAGGGGAAGAATCCGGAGCGTTTGTACGCACGAGCGAACCGGGCAGCAGGCGTTGTGCAGGATCGGTGTCTGCTGTATGTATTCCGATGCGCCGTCTACTTCGCTTCAACGAAAAGACCGGAGCCGGAAAATCTCCGCTGGTGGTACTGGAAAGACACATCACCCAATGGAAGGAGAAGACAACCGTGAAATCCACAATCGGTGACCGGGTGCGGGAGGCGCGGGAGAACAAGGAACTCGATCAGGCCACACTGGCCGACAAGATCGGCGTGGTGACCCGTACACTGCAGCGGTGGGAGAAGGGGGACCAAATCCCTGACGGCATCTCTATCACGAAGATCGCCAAAGCGACGAACGTGCAACCCACCTGGCTGCTGACCGGCGAAGGGGAAATGTATCCGACATCTCCAGCACGGCCGGAGAATGTTTATCCGCTTCCGATGGCGAACAGGAAGAGAACGCGACTCGTCGAGCTTCCGTTGATTTCTGCAGTCCCGGCAGGCAAGGTGGCCACGATGTTCCATCCCGATTACGTGGACAATTACGTGACCGTGGACGATGTGAAGGATCCACAAGCCTTTGCATTGAAGGTGAAGGGAAACAGCATGGCTCCGCGCATCGAGGATGGGGACATCGTGGTGGTGAGTCCGCAGCAGGAAGTGCGCAACGGGGACGTCTGCGTGATCCGCGTGGATGGCGAAGACACGCTGAAGAGGGTGAAGTTCGAAGGGAACTACATTCACATCATTCCGTTCAACCCGGATTTCGAGCCGGTAACGGTGAAGCGGAAGGACGTGAACTTTGTGTGGAAGGTGGTGAAGCTGATAAAGGAGTTGTGAGCTTCCTGGAAAAGATAACCACGGAGA
>JAERML010000175.1 GCA_016844425.1 Bacteroidota bacterium | reverse complement strand
CGGATGCCGTTCGCCAGGAGAAGATGCTTCGTGGATGCCTTCCGCTGACACAGGGCAAGCGTGTAGGGGGGCGCCCCGGTGTAAGGAATGCGGAGCAACTCGTACAGCGCAGCCACCATGTACTCCTGCCGTGGATCGTCATTGAAGAACTCAATCAGGTTGAAGACGGCATCCGGGCTCCTTCGGGAGAGGGTCTGGTACAGAAGGTCAAACCGGTCATTCACGTTCACGGCATACGCCCTGAATCCTGCGGTCCGAAGTCCCTTGACGAGCGCCATGATCTCCTCTTCCACGGTTGCCACATCCATCCTGAACTCTGGTTTGAAGTCCAGCTCCTTCGGCGCTTGTTTCCGCATCAGCTCGTACTCATCCTCTCCCACTTGATTGTAGAGAACAGCAACGGAAACCTTTTGTGCCATGGAAACCTCGACCTTTCCTGCTTATCTGTACGGATTCCTCCAACGATAGTCAAGGCAACCGAAAATCGGGTAGTGTCCCATTTTGTCCGAAGGACTCCTTCGGAGGAATCTGCAATCGAATGCGTGTGGTGATAGCCCCTGAGAACTCTCCCCTTTCTCCGGTCAACCATGGCTCCCCTCCCTTGCCAAGGGAGGGGAAAAAAGCACAACCTGAGGAGGACAACCTGAGGAGGGGGAGAGTTCGCTTGACATGAGGCGAGGCTATTCGATTTGTCCGAAGGACCCCTACGGGGAATGGCAGGCCAAACTGAGACACCATCGAAAATCGGCCTTGGATTTCCCTCCCGCTTTCTGTACCTTGACCCGTGAGCCCTTCTGTGGGCTCACACACGTTTTTATCCTCTGATGTCATGAACCTGTAAGAATCCATGGGACTCTATCCTCAACCAAACAAATGGCAGTGTGGCCCGTTTGCACTCAAGCACGCGCTGATCATGCTTGGCCGCATCGTCAATGAAAAAAAACTCTCCCGCCTTGCGGGGTCACACTGGTGGGGCGGCACGGATGAAATCAAACTGGCACGCGCGGCCAAGGCATATCAATGCGACCTCCGGATGATCCGCCGGAAGAACGCCCTACGCGCCAAGCGGGAGCTTCTCCTCTCCCTGAAGCGGGGTTACCCTGCGTTGCTCTGTGTCGACGGGTGGAACCACTGGATCACAGTGGTCGGTGCCGAACGGGGGAAGTTCATCTACGTCGACAGCCGCGAAGAACCGGTTGTCTGTGTCGATACATGGCGCGCCCTTAAGAGGCGCTGGATCTACGTCGAAGACGACCCCGATGACACGACACAGAAGCTCACGCTATTTGATCTCCACCCGGTTATTCCAAAACACCGCATCCGCACGAAGGCCCGTTTCTCGCTGAGGCATGCGCGTTATCTCCGTCGCCCGGAAAACCGCGCGTTCGCGACACATTGGGATGAATACTTCGATGACCTTTCCTACATATGTCATCCCCGGACGCCCCGTAGCGAGAAGGTCTTCCCGATGGGAGAACTCCTCCGACGTCACGGCTCCATGATCACAGCGCAAATTGTCTTCTGGCATGGTACCGTGAAACGCCATAGAGTGGCCAAGATGTTGAAAAATCTCCAGTTCGTGGCGGATACGTATGACCTCGTCGTTCGGCAGGACGATGAAAAGAGAGCCATTGTTGCAATAACGGCAAACCTGTCGCTGTGGGCAGCCAGCAAGTTCGGGGTTGGAAAAGTGTACGGCAACAGTTGAGCCCTTGCCTCACAGAAAAACATCTCGTAGCATCTCGGCGTGCAAACAGCACCATCTATTGAGCCCACCGTGAGTATGTTGAAAGTGTTGACCGTCCCTCTCTGGTTTCCGGTCTGGCTGATCTGGAAAAGCATGGTCGTAGCAACAAAAGCTGCAATCGTCTTATTCCTTTTGTGCGGCCTTCTTGTGTGGTTGTGGTGGTAGCTGAGACAGGGTAGTCCTCGAGACATTAGCGTTGGTCCGTGATGATCGTTCGATATCGGCTTCACCCGGCGTCTTCCAGCGACGTCAGTACACCAATCACTCACACATACAGGAGGGCTCAATGAGGTTCGGTTTGCGTTCCCGCGATGTTGCGTTCTATGCTGTCCTGTTCATCACCTTCGCTGTGCTGTCAAGCTTTCTGCCGGCTGCCTGCTGTTCATAGACAATCCGGCAAATTGAGATTCTTGACTCCGGAGTTATGGTTGCTCCGGAGTTTTTGTTTCTGAGCGCGTGCATTGATTGTCAGACGGCCTCTCCGTATCTTGGTGCGTGACCATGCTGTATGTGACGTAATTGAAGATCCTTCTTTCCAACTCGACCGACATCTTTGCCGGCGGCGAGGACTACGTGCTGATCCTGGCGTCGGCCCTCCGGCAACGCGGGCATGACGTGTGGGTTTCTGCACAGCCAGACCACCTCCTTCTCGAGAAATGCGCGGGCCGGCAGATCCCGACGGTTCCCATAACCTATGCAGGCATGGGGCGCGTATTCCAGGTCGCGGGAATCCTGCGCAGCCAGCTCCATCGTCTTTCGATCGACGTCGTCCATAGCAACGCGAACTATGACCGGACGTGCGCGGCACTGGCAGCAGCGTGGTCCTCCACATACCATGTCGCAAGCGTCCACAGCGCACATTCCATCCAGCACAACATCACCCATTGGTTACGAAACAGGTTCGGAACGGACCATTTCATTGCAGATGCCGAAGCAGTAAAGAACGTGTTGGTTCGGCAAGATCGAATCCCGGAACAACGTATTACCGTAGTCCCGATTGGCGTCGAGAGCCATCCCAAAGAAATGAGGACGCAATGGCGGGCCCGGACACGTACAGAATTTGGTGTCGGCCCGGACACGATCGTTGTTGGCAACGTCGCCCGGCTTGTTCCCTTCAAGGGACATGAGGTTCTTCTCGATGCCGTGGCAGAAGTCGTCCAACGGAAATCCAATGTACTTTTCCCGATCATTGGTGATGGAGAACTCCTCCGCTCTTTACAGGAACAGGCGGCACAACTGAAGATAGAACCCTATGTTAGATTCCTTGGCTTCCGGGACAACCTGCAGGAAATCTATCCGGCATTCGATATGTACACGCACTCATCGAGGGAATTGGCAGCCGAGGCATTCCCTCTTGCAATCCTCCACGCATTGGCAGCCAGCTTACCAGTTGTGTGTACGGAAGTTGGTGGAATTGGTATGATGGTGGAAGATGGTGTGTCGGGATATCTGACTCCCCCCGAGAATCCCCACGAACTTGCCGAGGCGCTTCTGAAAGTAATTGATGACCCTCAGCTTCGGGGACTGATGGGTGCGGCATCGTTTTCGCTTTTCCTGACACGGTTCCATGCATCCGCCATGGCGGCAGCGGTGGAACAGGTCTATAACCACGCACGCCAGAAAACCTACCATCCGCCCGCGTGAGCTCATTGCACAGGAGAAGTCGCAGTTGACATCAACGATCGCGTTCCACAAACCATGGTATGACTCCGAGGATGAGGAGGCTCTTGTTGCCGCGTTCCGATCCGGCAAACTCGTGGGTGATGGGCCGTCCACTCAACAGGCCTCACAAGAACTTGCCCGCCTTCTTGGTGTCAGCACAGCACTCCTTACTCCCTCCTGCACTCATGCACTGGAGCTGGCCATGATGGTGTTGCAGTTGCGGCCGGGCGATGAGGTGATCGTGCCAAGCTTTACTTTTGTTTCCACGGCGAACTGCGTTCTCCGCCAGGGCGCACGTCTCGTTCTCTCGGATATCTCTCCATCGACACTCACGATGGATGTCGACGATATGGCCCGCCGGATCACGCCGCGCACGCGGGCGATCATTCCCGTTGCTTATGCAGGAGTTTCACCGGATGTTGATGCCATCCTTGCCCTTGCGCGACCGCGCGGCATTACCGTGGTGGAAGATGCAGCGCAATCCATCGGTGCGACGTACGGAGGAAAACCCCAGGGGACAACCGGGGATATCGGGTGTTTCAGTTTCCACGAAACCAAGAACGTCTCAACCGGTGAGGGAGGCGCGTTCGTGACCAACAACGAGGAGCTTGCCTCACGCGCTGAGATCATTCGCGAGAAGGGAACGAACAGGAAACAATTCATGCTGCACATGGTGGACAAGTACACCTGGGTTGATGTCGGCAGCAGCTATCTCCCGTCGGATCTCGCAGGCGCACTCCTCCGCACACAACTGCAGAAGCTCAAGACCATTCACCTGAAGCGCAACCGGATCCAGGAAAGGTATATGGAAGGCCTGGCGTTGCTCGCAGAGAGCGGGGCGCTGACCCTCCCCACCATTCCTGCGGAGACAGGATCAAACTTTCACATTTTCTATGTGCTGATGAGGGATGAGAAGACACGGAACGAAGCGATACAATTCTTTCGTGAAAGAAACATCATTACCACATTCCATTACCTCCCGCTCCATCTTTCACCCGTCGGGCAAAGGGTCCTTGGATACAACGTCGGCGATTTCCCTGTCACCGAATCGGTCAGCGGACGCCTGTTGCGCTTACCGATTTATCCATCGTTGACGGAAGCAGAACAGGAGTACGTAATCAAATCTATGAAGGAGTTCTTCACCTAGGAAGTTACGCAAACAAGCACATATCGCTCCTGACGGAGCTTTGGCTCGGTTACTTCCAAAGTTCTATAAACATGTCACGCCTACGGCGTTACCTCGGCTCCGAATCCCCGTCAGGGACGCTATGTTTATAGAAACCAATAACAAGGATGGACGGAAAGCTCCAGAGGAGCGTCATGTGAACAACGCGATTTGCTACAAAACATCTTTACAGATTGCCTGTGCGTAACATCAGTTAGGAATTTCTGAAACACAATGACCCATATGAACAAACACTATCA
>JAERML010000174.1 GCA_016844425.1 Bacteroidota bacterium | reverse complement strand
GGTGCGGATGCTGTTTTGATGTCGTTTCTGTTCATGGCATTGAGTTTCCGTAACAAAGCTATCGAATCGAACCGCAAAAGGCAAGGGGGAGTTACAAAACGCCGGTGCAATCGCAACCGAGCCAAGGGAAAGAACACCGCAGAGACCTGCCCGCCATTCAAGTACCTTGGAGGCAGGCGGGCGCGGAGACACAGAGAGAGGAATGGAATATGGGAAGACCAGGCTGCTCAGTCATCCAGCTTCACGCCGAAGCCCTGCCTACCCTGCCGGCAGGCGATGGGACGCTTCTTCGGTTCGGATGGAACCGTCAACTCACGAATCGCTTCGAAGACCACTCTGAATTGGGCATCGTACTTCTTCTCAAGGTCCTCAAGTTTCCGGGCGAGGTCCTTATGCGTGACAAGCAATTGCCGGAGTCGGACGAACGCTGCTCGGTAAATGCATAAGGCGTTGCACGCCTGAGCCCGCCCCAGCTTGAAGTCACAATCTGTGATTTCAAACGTTTGTCAAGGATGTGTCTTACTTTCTCTTCAGAAGACTTCAGAAGAGAAAGTAACAAAGAGAACTTCCCGAAATCCCCGCCTGCCTTCATAGGTTAATAAAGGGCGGGCAGGGAATCCCACGGGCTCAGAATAATTCCGTCCAATGATTCATGCGATTTCAGCACAGTCTCGAGAAGCAGTAAACGCTGAAACCACAAACCTGATTGGTTTTCCTACCCGCACTGCGGTCGATTTCGGGACGCGCAGATTGTGGTTGCTTTGTTTCTTGCCGAGCCCCCGCAATCGTCCCGACATAGTCGGGATGAGCGGTGGCCCCATCAATCCAGGCTTTGCGATTTCATCGACATCCGATGCACTTCACGGTTCGTAGCCGTTCGACAGATGAAATCGTCTTTCAACCAGGCAAGAGTCATCAGAGGTTGTGGCGTTGCCTGCCCGCCTCTGAGAACTCAATGAGGCAGGCGGGCGATTGCGTCCCGACTCTGTCGGGATTTGGCTACTTTCTTTCTCGGAAAGAAAGTAGCAACCTTCCGGTTACTTCACCAACAGCATTCTCCGCACCTGCGTGTAACTCTCAGACCGGAGCTTGTAAAAGTAGACGCCGCTTGCAACGCGCCCCGCATTCCAGGTCGCCTTATAGCTACCGGCATCCGCATGTCCTTCTGCAAGAACGGTGATCTCCCGTCCGAGATAGTCGTATACTCTCAGCGAGACGTTTCCGGCGAATGGCAGATCGTATTGGATTGTGGTGGAGGGATTGAAGGGATTGGGGTAGTTCTGTAAAAGCGCATACTCATGTGGAATAACAGATGGGTTGAAAGAGACGTCGTTCAACGCAGTTCGCACGACCATGATGCCTGCCGGATCGTTGACGGACACGGGAATATCCTGCGCGTTCTGTCCATTGAGATCGGCCTTCCGGATTTTCGGGATGCCAATCTCCGTCCAATACATCTTCCCTCCAACAATATCGAGAGCTATGTAATTAGGAGTGCCCGTGGTGGTGACAAGCATCTCAATGCCCGAGCCATTGAGATTTGCTCTCTTGATTGTCCTGGCGTTGGCTTCCGTCCAGTACATCTTTCCGCCGGCGACGTCGAGGCGGAGTCCGACAGGACCATTCAGAGAAGAGAGAATATCTTCCAGAGTAGTACCGTTGAGATTTGCCCCCCTGATCCTCCCGAGGTCGAAGTCAGCCCAATACATTTTCCCCGCAGCAACATCCAGTGCAATCCCGCGGGGGGCTTCCGCACCACCCGGATTCCATTTGATGAGCGTATCGGGACTTGTCCCGTTGAGGTTCGCACGGAGAATCATTGAGCCCGTAGCCAGGTTCGTTGCCGTCCAATACATTGTTCGTGCAGCGGTATCCACCGCTATATCCCTCAACACTGAGGCGCCGCCAAGAACAGTGCGCCGTGCTGCAGGCGATGGCGAGGCCGCGTTGATGCGCGCACCCGCGAAGGCAAGCTCCACCCAGTACACCGAATCGCGGCGTGCGTCGTATGCAATACCTTGTGGAAGAGAAGCAGAGTCAAGGTTCAGTGTCTGTACGTTCGACCCATCAACAGCCGACTTCTTCAGCGATGGAGATGAAAACGTGCTCTCGACCCAGTACAATGATTGCGCATCTCCACAACTCCCCATCAACACCCAGGCGATCATGACGCTTATTGCAACGCGGCGACGTGTTTCCATACCTCAATCCTTTGTTTGTTCCACCCGATTGCCCGGGGCGTGTTCGAGAACGCCCGGCTATTTGGAAGTGTTGCCTGTTGGAGATTCACCCGGATGAAGTGGAAAGACTCCCTGCAGAGCGATGCACCAATTAAGAACGAGCACGGGAGGCCGGTTCTCGTGAGGTTGGCTGCCGCCGGCAACCGAGATTGTTGCGGGTGCGGCCGTTGTATTAACGGTAGTGCCGTACTGGGGTACGGCTGCCGCGTTGCGGGCGGGTACACCGTTCTGGGGACTATCGGAGCTTCCAACATTATTGGTAACATTGAGCGTGTGGATATGTGCCGGCATCTCTGATGTGGTCAGCGTGTGGAATTCTTCTCCGACTTGCTGGCCAAGCGTGTAGTCGGAGAGACCGGGAGCCTGACCCGAGCTAACCGGAGCTCGACCTCGCAGATCGGGGAGTCCGAAGTTTGTCTGCCCATCCCCGCCGTATGTTGTTCCGATGAGAGAGAACAAGGCGGTGTTCTGAACAATGGGAAGCAACTGTCCCTGACACAAAGCCCATCCGGTCGGGATGAAATTGTACGAGAACAGTCGTATCTCACCGAGGTAGTTGTTCTGAGCCAGTCCATGACTCAGCGAGACTAGCGTTAACGAGAGGCACGCCGCAAATACAAGCATGAGCCGACGACTTCCGATCATGATACCCTCCTTGTGTTTGGATTGGTCGAAATTGGAACGCGACGCCAAGTTACCGAAACGCAATTACAGTCGCAATCGTGGGGAGAGGTGTTACTTTCCCCTCTCGGAAAGAAGGTAGCAACACAGCCTTGCAGTTGTGAGACTTCCTTGGATGTTGCGGGATCAGGATTCTTCAGTCCTCTTGATCAGGACAATCGAGAGATCATCGTGCCGTTGCGCGGTTCCTGCAAAGCCATCAACTCTGGCAACCAGCCGCTCACCGATCTGTTCAACGGGGAGTCCCGTAAGGGCAACGAGCTGTTCCACGAGCCTCCGCTCGCCGAAGAACTCACCTACCGCGTTCTGTTGTTCAGTCACGCCGTCCGAGAAGATGCAGAAAAGGTCGTCCTTCTGGAGTGTCACCGCAAGGTCCGTATAACGGGATTCGGGCATGATGCCGAGTGCCGGGCCCCCTTTCGGCATCGTCTCCGTTCCGGTGCGTCGCACAATGACCGGCGGAAGGTGTCCGGCATTCAGGAGACGCACGCTCCCTGAATTTGGTTGAAGCTCTGTGTACACCAGCGAAGAAAAGATGCTGCGCAGACTGTCGCGGAAAAAGACACGGTTGAGCTTCTCTCCCAGCTCACTGAGTGACGTCGTATCGTGCAGCAGCGCCCTGAGCGAGGCCTGGAGTTTTGCCATCAGCAAAGCGGCGGGCAGCCCTTTCCCCGCGACATCTCCCAGCGCAATGCCTACTCTCCCGTCGTCGATTCTGATGAAGTCGATGAGGTCTCCGCCCACCTCGTTGGCCGATCTCGTAAAGAGCCATGGTCGCCATCCTTTGATGTCCGGTGTTCGCTCGGGCATCAACGCCTGCTGAACAGCCCGTCCCGCCTCAAGCTCCTTGTGGGCCACCAGTTTGTCTTTCAATTCAAGCATTAACACAAAGAGGATGCACACCGGGCCAAGTACACCGGTGTCGTTTTCCACCCGGACCCCATCTCCGCTGTCATAGGTGACGGTATGCGACGTTACCACCAGGACAATGCCGAGAACGAGGAGGAGGCGCCGGGCGGGGGTGAGCTTTAGGACCATGGATTTGAGTAGCCACCACGCCGTGTACAGCAGTCGTTTCAACCATCCCATTTCGTTCAGGCGTTTCTTCCGCTGCTCATCGAGCATGAACTCTTTGAGCTCGTTGAACTCGCGTTTGACCGAGCTGAAAAAGTCTCCCCGAAGGAGGTCGCTCTGTAACGTCTTAAAAACCTTTGGAGCAGGTTCAGTGTGTGCGCTGCCGTTTGCCATGTCTGTCACCCAACCATTGCTGACGAGT
>JAERML010000350.1 GCA_016844425.1 Bacteroidota bacterium | reverse complement strand
CAACTCGATTTTCTTGATGACAGGAAGTTTCTGGGGATTCGGATAACCCTCGGGCACGGCTCCCGTCACGCCCACATATTGACATCCGACGTAGCAGAAGAGAGTCTGGTGCGACTCGTTCTTCCTGCCGGCGGTGGTGTAGTCATGCCAGATGTCCTTGCCCGTCCCCCAAGTGTAGGTGAATTTCACGTGTCCGGTGGAGTCCATATACTCGCACGGCTTAAAGCGAATGGTTTGTCCTGCAACTCCCGACACCGTAAAGCGCAGGAGCGCAGAGCAATTTTGCGGGAAGACGTATGTGTACTCGGGTTTGGGAGAGACGATCTTCACGGGTTTGAAAACCTCGAATGCTTTCATCAGCGGACCAGCGTACTGTTCCAACGAACCCGAAGGAGGTGGAGCAGTCATGACGGATTTCCAGGCGCGATCATCGAATCCGAGTGCATTCCAGCCTGCGGGAACAAGTCGTGCATCGTAATCTTCGCCTGCATAGATATGTGAGAATGTGAGCGGACCGCTGCTCCACTTCCAAGAATCATCGCTGATCACGGTTTGCTCGCGACCATCTTTGGCCTTGAGTCGGGCTTCGAGCCAGAGCAGGTACGGATAACCTCCGGAGAAATCGGGCATGGCGTCGGTCTTGACGAAACGTCCCGTATCGTTTGCAGATCCGACCTGCCAGAAGGAATTCCGACCTGCCAGAAGGAATTGCCGAGCATCACGCCCCAAACGTTCTCTCCATTCCGGATAAGTTTGCTGATGTCGAATTCCTGCCAGTAGATGGTCTTGTTGTACTGCGACCAGGGCTGGTTGATCAGCGACGTACCGACGCGTTTCCCGTTGAGGAAGAGCTCATAGTGCCCCAGTCCGACGATGCGCACCGTGGCGGCCTTGACCGGCCCGTTCACGGTGAACGTGGATCGAAGGATGGGGCAGGGGGTTTTCTCGTTCGTCGCTCCGGCGGGGTAGGGAGAGATCCAGTGAGGAGCAGATGAATTCGAAGGCTGAGCGGATGAAGAATATGGAATGATGGAATGATGGACGAGGCAAAGGGTGAGAGTAGCGAAAATGAAATGTTTCATGGCTTTGTGGTCCCTCGTTCTATTGCGTGTTACGGGATTTCTGTCTTGGAAGATCCTTGATTTAGTCCACGACATATGCGGAGATCTGGGGGCATCGACTCGAGCGTTCATGGAAAGAGCACACACCCCTCAACTCCCCTCTCTCTGCCACGAGAGGGGACGTTTCAATCTTGAAGCCTCGCGCATACCATAATTCCCCCCTGTTCTTCGACAGTTGAACTGTCGAAGTTGGCCCATGTCCGAGAGTTCAACTCCCGGACAGCAAAAAGGGGGATGAGGCAGAGGATCAGTACGAAGCAGAGAGTGTGTCGCATGGTGGTATGGTCCTCCTTGATCAGCACAACCGCTTACGCACTTCGTGTTTCAGCGGGCGGATGACACGGAAAAAGCACACACCCCCTTGCCACAGAGAATGGCGGACAGGTCGTTTCCCTCTCACATCCCGCAAGCCTCACATGAGAGGGGATGGAAGGGGTGTGTGCTTCTGTTCGAGAATTCAATTCCAACAGATCTTAATCCGTGGCCAGTTTCTATCATCGAATGTGAGAGAGCAACTCTGGCAATGAATCTATCATGAAATCCGGTTCGAGCTGCTGCATCTGTTCCTTTGATAGTGAACCATACGTCACGCCGCACGTCGGGATGCCGGCCCGTTTACCAGCGTGAATATCGTTGTCCGTGTCACCAACCATCAGAGTTTCCGTCCGCCCCCACAATTGGTCTTCGAGTATCTTGTTGATGATGAACGGGTCCGGTTTGAAAGGGATGTTGTCGCTTCCCTGGATTTGGTCGAAATAGCCGTCGATGCCAAAATGTGTAAGCACGCGGCGGGTGCCGGGAGTGAGTTTTGTTGTGGTCGCAAGCCTGATTCCCCTTGTTCGAAGCGCATCGAGCGTTTCCCTGACGTTCGGGAAAAGGATCGTCGTCTCAAGTGCCCGTGGAGGATAGTACGTTTTGTACAACTCGGCGGCTTCCGCTATCCGGTGGTGCATGGCTGGCGGAAGAAGCGTGGCAAAAGTCTCTGTCAACGGCTTTCCGATGAGCGGGTAGATGTCTTCGAGTTGATACGAATCGACACCGAGCTGGTGCAGTACCCAGAGCTGAGCGCCGGCAATGTCGCGTTTGGAGTCAACCAGCGTACCGTCGAGGTCGAAGATGATGTTCGTGATAACTTGCTGCATGGGAAATACAGGATGCGAGAGTGGTGGAAAGTGAACAGTAAACAGTAAACAGTGAAGCGTCTGCGTTCAGGCTTCTGTTGTCGTTCGATTATTTGTTTTACTTCTTCCTTGTCTAATACTTTGTACAATGATCCAAATCCACCACACTGCTGTTAAAGGCCCAACATCAAACAAATTGGCATTTCTTGGCGGTATAGGAAAAGTGTACACGTTGAATATCAAAAGAAGCGAACCACAGGCGATGCCATAAATTCCAAAAGGGACACCAAATCCTTTATGCTTCATAAGGACAACCGACATAAGCACAAGACCGAGAGAATAGAAAACATCGAATGCGACATCAATTCCTAACTGAACTCGATTAAGTCCCTTCAGAATGAGCTTAAGGATATTCTTGTTGGCGTCGAGTGGTTCGTTGGCTATGAATTCATCCATTGAAATGAAGATCGCCTGTTGAACAACCAACATCAGCAGAAGAAAAGCAAAAGCAATGATCAAATAGACCGTAGCGAGTCGTAGGATGACAAGGTTATCGGTTTTGGATAAATCAGAATACAGTTCGACGATACCCCACAAAACAACTGGAGCAATTGCAAAAGCAAGGACTAGTGTTATGAATTGTGAGAAGTGGACTAGTCCGACTGCAAAATTCAGGTAAATGAAGATGATCAGTAAGCCAAAAACAGAAGCAACGATTGATAATATTGATTTGTTCACAGGGTCTCTCCTCGCAGTTAAGATTCATTCATACGCAGACGCATCTCGAATAACTATTGGCTATCAGGTCTCATGTGGCCAACCGTTCGGGCCAACTCCTGCCTACTCCCTACTGCTTACCGCTTTCTCCTTACTGCCTACTGCTTTCTGCCTACTTTCTGACCGGTTCCGGTATTGCCATGCCATCCTTCCTCGGATCCGATCCCCCGAAGTTCACTCCGGTCGAGAAATTGCGCATCACCGCCTGCCCGCCCCCCATAACCGGCGAGAAGTCCCCGCGCACTTCGAGTTTGTGTCCCATTAATTCGAGGTGAGCACGCACGGAAGGAGAAACGCGGGCTTCGATCTGAAGATCACATCCCCCGAACGTCGTTTTCCTGAATCGTGCTGCTTCGAGCGCCGGCTGTATGTTCATCCCAAAGTCAACCACGTTTGCCACGAGTTGCGCATGGGCTTGTGCCTGATTCCA
>JAERML010000173.1 GCA_016844425.1 Bacteroidota bacterium | reverse complement strand
AGTTGTTCATCCCGATTCATTGTCCGGGAGAAATCCTTCATGTCGGTGAATATAATGCACAGGAGCCTCCGATCACCGCGACTGGGACCAGCGTGATTCACGACCGGTTGGGGCGCTCTGCGCGATGAAATCCGTAGCTGTGCACGGATCCGGGCAAGCAGTTCCCGCCCGTCAAACGGTTTCGTGATGTAGTCGTCCGCTCCCGCTTCGAGGCCTGAGATCTTGTCTGCCTGGTCTACTCGCGCCGTCAGCATCAGGACCGGATTGGTGAACCCACCGGCCCGCGCCTGCCGACAGATTTCCAGCCCGCCCACCCGGGGAAGGTTCACGTCGAGCAACACCAGATCCGGGTGAGAGCCGAGCATCTTGTCCAGTCCCCGCGTTCCACTCGCGACGCTCTCGACCATGTAATCTTCAGATCGAAGAAGCTCGCGGAGCCCGCGTGCGATGACCGGATCGTCTTCGACGACGAGGATCCTCTTTCTTTTGCCCATCGTTCACCTTGTTGAACGGGAAAAGGAGCGAAAACGTGCTTCCTTTCCCGGGTGTGCTGGTGACTTCCACCGTCCCTCCGTGGCCGTCCATGATGTGTTTGACAAGGGAGAGGCCGAGGCCAACCCCTTGCACATCTCTACTTGTCACCGGGTCGCGGTAAAATTTCTCGAACAGGTGTGGCAACGCCTCCGGCGAAATCCCTCTCCCATGGTCCTTCACAGAACAGCGAACACGGCGTCCTTCCACCAGGACGACAACATGTACTTCCTTTGATTCTTCGGAGTACTTGATCGCGTTGCTCAGAAGGTTGGTCAACGCCTGAATAACCGCATCGCGGTCCACGCGCACGCGAAGCGGCCGTTTCGGGAGCGAGACATGTACCGCGAACTCCTTCTTCGCCAGCATGTATTGCATCGTCTTCATGACATGCCGAACAATCTCTCTAAGATCTACCGGGGCAAGCGTGTAGTCCATCATTCCCTTTTCGACCTTTGTAGCATCGAGGATCGTGGTGACCATCCGGTCCAACCGATCGGTTTCGCCTTCGATGGTCTGAAGATGCCTTGCAACACGCCTCACATTTCCGTGCAGCCTTTGATGGACCAGCTCGGTGAACATCTTGATGTTCGTCAAGGGACTCTTGAGCTCATGCGACACATACCGCACGAAATCGGACTTGAGGCTGTTCAACTCCCTCAGTCGTTCCGCTTCGGCTTCCTGTTGGAGGAGGTTCCTGTGAAGGGCAATCCGCTCAAGTTCGAGAGCGGCTTGGGCGGCAACGTTGGTCAGAAGATCCACATCTTCGCTGGTAAAGCGGTGCCCGGATTTTTTCACACCCAACGCGAGAAACCCGTGAAAGGCATAGGTTGCAGAGAGCAAGGGAAACACCAACGCAATTCCCCACCGGTGGAACACCTCCGGGTCGGCGGATTCGAACTCCAATCCTGTTTCCATCTTATCTGCAAGGGCGACCGGCCGCCGCAGTTGCGTTTTCAATTTTTCGGCCTCAAATTGTATGCTGTGTCCTTCGAGAAATTCGAACTGCTTGTGGGCAAGCACGCGCAGTCGATGGCCGGGAGGGGCAAGGGTGAAGAACCCGATCCGTTCCACAGGTATGAGTCTGTCGGTTTCACGAACAATCAGCTCTGCGAGCTGCCGGGCCCCGACGCATTCCTTCATGTCGTGAAGGAACTTCCGTTCCGCCTCCCGGAAATTGTATCGGACTCTGAAGAAACGTCGATCAACAAACCTTTGAACGCCGCGGCGCAATGGCTCAAACAATAGTGCGACGATGACTGCGGCGCCGGTACCGAAGGAGGTTTGCAACTCTCCCATCATAGCTCCCACGAGACCCACGAGGGCAACGTAGATCCCGACGACAACCCCGACCACGATCGCGTAAACCGTCGTGCGGTTGATGACCACTTCGACGTTCAGCAGATGGTGTTTAACGAACGAGATGGCGAATGACACCGGGATGATCGTCAGAAATATCAACGTGTACTCCTCCGGGACGATGGGGCCGGACTGCAACAACCCCGGAAGAACGACCAGAAGAAGAAACGGCGTCGGGCCAAGGCAGAGTCCCCAGAGGACCCACTGCAACTTTCGTCGATCTGCACGGGACGTCGTACGCACGTACGACACAATAAAGTTGGCGATTCCACCGAGCACATACAGAATAATGGCCACGTGGAAGACGTCGAACCAGAACTGGTAGCGCGCAAATCCGCTTTCTGTTCCCGCCAGGACGATATCAGCATGGGCAATGAGAAGGAGGGTTGTCAGAATACCGGCGGGAAGAAAGCTGCCAACGAGCTTCAGCGGAAACGACCCCGGAAGCGGCATCGGGAACATCGTGGTCAACAGAAAGAAGGTCGCCGCAACGCCCATGTACGAAAGAAAGAAGAGGATGCTACTCAGATAGCCAATCCGGCTTCCGGGCGTCACCCCCTCGAAGGCAACCACAACTACGACGGCCATAGAAACCATGGCCCAGTGGAAAATGCTCGCCACGCGATCCCGCGGACGCACGAGGATAACAAAGATCGCCAGCACAAAGGTCACAATCCCGACAAACCACACGATGATAACGTATCTGATGTTGTGTGCGGGCAACAACGCGCACACTGTGGATCCCTCCATGAGTCCACGACGATAGCTGATCGTAACCGTCTCTCCCGCTGCAGAGTTGTCCGCAAAGAATACGGCCTGCGCAGGGAAGGCAAGCCAACGCCCGTTCCACAGGAGAAGTTCATCCCCTGGGCGGAGATCGGAACAAGCCGCGGGTTCAATAATGCTCTGGACGATCACCCGACCTGCATCCTGGTGGAGGGTGAACGGAGATTTTGCACGGTCCAGGAGTGACGTAGTGTGAAGGACACAAAAACTCAGCAGGAGGGTATCGATCAGCAGGGCCAGAAGGGTACGAACAGAGGGGCGATACATTTCCACGATCCGGGGTGTGGAAGGGACGAGACTCTGCGGGAATATACTAACAGGTGCGATGAAAAGAAAGAT
Source organism: Bacteroidota bacterium (assembly GCA_016844425.1). The sequence goes on along the minus strand of JAERML010000173.1, from coordinate 5,670 downwards.
GCGGAACGAGGGAAAGCGGGGTTGCTCGCAGGGCAGGATGAAACAGAGGGGTCGCCAGACCCCTCTGCAGCATTCGTCCGTTGTGTCGGTTTCCTTACTTCATCTTCACGAATTTCAGGGAAGCAGAATTCAGGCAATAACGAAGTCCGGTCGGCTTCGGGCCATCGTCGAACAAGTGTCCGAGATGTGCGTCGCACCGGCTGCATAGCACTTCGGTGCGCGTCATTAGCAAGCTCTTATCCGTCTCGTCGGCAACGTTCTCCTTCGCTATGGGTTTCCAGAAGCTCGGCCATCCGGTTCCCGATTCGTATTTCGTGTCCGATGAGAACAGGTCAGTACCGCAGCATACGCATTTGTATACTCCGGTCTCATGGTTGTTCCAATACTCGCCGGTAAACGCCCGCTCCGTCCCCTTCTTGCGCGTCACGTCATATTGCTGCTGTGTGAGCTGCTTCTTCCATTCTTCATCTTTCTTGATGACCTTCTCGGCCATGACAAATCCTTTCTTCTCTGCTGAATACAACTTGATCGTCGACGTCGCCCCTTTTTTCTTTTCCTGCGTCACCGGTTTTTCTGCTCCGGCAAGCAGAGCGATTCTCTTGCTCCTTGTTCGAATATCCTAACACCAAGATCATGTATATTGTTTCACCGACTCTGGGATTGAGGGTAGTCCGGATGATAGGCATATCAGGGATAGGGAACTCAAATCACGATCACGAGAGGACCATCCGTCTGAAGGGGGAATTACTGCTTGCTGCTACGCCCCCGGAAGGGAACGAAGACGTTCGGAGAGATGCGATCGGTCGGCCAGAACATTGAGCAAAGGGCCCTGAGGTCCAAACTCGACCATGCTGACGGAGCCAACGGGGCAGGCGAAACGGTAACGGAACCGGCCAACGTCAATACCCAACAGGCTGCACAGGATGATCCGGATGGTCGCCTTGTGGGACACAACCAGCACGTTGCCATCCGCAAACTGTTCTCTGATCTCTTCAATCACCTTCAGCCCGCGGCGCGCAATTTCAATCGCGGGCTCGCCGCCGGTTGGCGCGCACCATGCGGGATCCGCTTTCCATCGGATGTGGTCATCGTGATACTCACGGTCGACCTGCTCCACCATCTTTCCTTCCCATTCTCCATAGCTGATCTCTTTGAGGTCCTCCCGAAGACGCATGTCTATGCCAAGGGTCGAGCAGAGAGGCTTCGCGGTTGCCACGGTTCGCCTCAGCGGACTTACATACACCGCAGCCCATACCGTCTTGTTGTACGCAGCGGAAAACTCAACAGCCATGGCCAGCCCATCCGGTGTGAGGTCGGGATCAAGTCCAGAGCCACAGAACAAATGGCCCTTGCTGTACACTGTTTGACCGTGACGGAGGAAATAGAGAGAAAGGCTCACGACAAGATTTCTTTCGAGTGAGGAAATGGTGGGAGATTACGCGTGAAGGATGTCGAGACCCCCGGACCGGATCAACTGGGCAACGTTCTCAATATCGTGCGACAGGGGCCTGTCTCCGTTCAACCTGCGCACTATGGCCCGGATTTTCCCAAGCGCCCGAGCAGTTCCCCGGCCCGGTTGTTCATCTCTGCACTCCACACCCTGGGCGGCACAGATGGCCTCTATTGCAAGGATGTGTTGCACGTTGCTGACGATATCGCGTGTCTGCCGAGCTGCGATCGTTCCCATGCTCACATGGTCTTCCTGGTTGGCGGACGTCGGGATGGAATCGCCGCTGGCCGGGTGGATGAGGACTTTATTCTCCGACACCAACGCCGCGGCTGTGTATTGTGCAATCATCAGACCGGAACGGACACCTCCATCGGCGACAAGAAACGGAGGAAGGCCGGAGTTGTGATGCTTGTCCATGAGCTTGGCAGTCCGACGCTCGGAGATGTTTCCCAACTCCGCCACGGCGAGGCCGAGAAAATCGAGGGCAAGTGCCAGGGGTTGACCGTGGAAGTTCCCCGCACTGTACGAACGTCCTTCATCGGCGAAGATCAGGGGATTATCGGTGGCAGAGTTGATCTCCGTCTCTATGACGCGCCGGACATACACCATTGCGTCACGAGAAGCACCGTGTACTTGTGGCGCGCAACGGATGGAGTAGGAGTCCTGAACCTTGTCGCGTGTATCATCGTCAACGCGGTCAAGAAGTTTGCTTCCCCGGATCATTGAACGGATATTCCGTGCTGACACGAGTTGCCCGGCATGCGGTCTCGTAATATGCACTTGCGTCGCAAAGGGTGCACTTTTCCCCTTGACCGCTTCCAGCGTCATGGCGGCCACAATGTCAGCAACATCGGCAAGCTGCTCACCGTCGGCAAGCGCAAGGACACCAAGAGCCGTCATTGCCTGCGTGCCATTGTTCAGTGCAATCCCTTCTTTCGCCTCCAGGACAACAGGTGTGATACCGGCGGCCTTCATCGCACGTCTACCGCTCATCTTCCTCCCGTTGTAGTACGCCTCCCCTTCTCCGATTAACACAGCAGCCATGTGCGACAGCGGCGCGAGATCCCCGCTCGCACCTACCGAGCCCTGCGAAGGAACAACAGGATGCACACCTTTGTTCAGCATCGCCAGAAGTCGCTCGACCGTAGAAACACGGATGCCGGAGAATCCCTTTGCAAGCGCGTTGGCGCGAAGGAGCATCATTGCCCGGACCACCTCTTCACCAAAGGGCTCTCCAATGCCGGCACAATGACTCAGGATCAGATTCCGTTGGAGATCACGCAGCTTGTCGGGAGCGATGGAGACATTCTGGAATGCTCCAAAGCCTGTCGTTATGCCGTAGATGATCTCCTCATTGCGCACGGCGGTCTCCACCCACACACGGGAACTCTGCATTCGCTGTTTCGCGCCTGGTGAGAGAACAACTGAAGCGCCTGCTCGTGCAACGAGAAGGACTTCGTCAATGGTCAGGTTGTTTCCATCAATTACAATACGCCGGGGTGTTCTCATTCTGGAAAGACCGCTCGCGTTCGGTTGATGCGATGTGATTGTGAAACGCAGTTACAGGGTGGCCAACATTTGTCGAACCTCGTTCAAATACTTGTCCTTCGCCACCGAGATCTGTGCGGTACGGGAGAGCTGCAGCCATTCGTCCCGTTCCTTTCCAACGGCTGTCTTCTTCTTGTCCTGCAATTGTGCGCCGAGCTTCAGGTTCTTGATTGTCACCTCACCTTTTGCAAACTCATCTCCCCCAACGATAACGGCAATCGGAATCTGCTGACGGTTAGCATACTGGAGCTGTTTGCCAAGTCCCATCTCGTCACCGAGGTACATCTCGGTGTTGATCCCTGCCTGTCGGAGTTCCCTGGTCAACTTCTGGTAGTCGGCAATGCGCGACGGTTCCATCACCGTGACAATCACCTGCGCGGTGGAAGGAGCAAGTTCCACCAGTCCAAGCTTCTGGAGCGCGGCAAACAACCGATCCACCCCAATCGAAGCACCAACGGCGGGTATCTTCCTGCCAAGGAACCGCTCCACCAATCCATCGTAACGGCCACCGCCAAAAACCGAGCCGAATTCAGGGGCATCATTCAAGCTCGCTTCAAAGACGGGCCCGGTGTAGTAGTCCAGGCCGCGGGCAACACTGAGATCGAGTACGACATTCTCCTCTGGAATGGCGAGATTATCGAGCGAGTCACAGATGAAGTGAAGCTCACCGAGCGCCACTTTGGCCGATACCACTCCCTTGAAGAGTCCGGTGAGCGATGCCAGGACCTCGCGTCGCCTCCCGGTCGGAAGGGCCAGGAACTCTTTAATGTGTGAGACCTGCGTTGAACTTAGTCCCAGCCCCGGAATCTTGTCTCCCGAAACGTCTGTTCGACCAATGGTCAGTTCTGCGGTCACCCCTTCCAATCCAATCTTATCCAGCTTGTCCAGCACACGGAACACCTTGTGCGCCGTCTTGTGCGGAATCCCTGCGAAGTCCATCAGCCCATCGAGCACTTTGCGATCGCTGAACTTTATTCTGAACCGGTCGATCCCCAGCGCTTTGAGGGTATCGTACATGCCGCAGATAATCTCGGCGTCAGCAGCGGTGGAGGATGTGCCAACGGAGTCAAGGTCGAACTGCATGAACTCACGGAATCGTCCCGGATCGGGTTTGTCAGCCCGCCAGACCGGCGCAACCTGGTAGCGCCGAAAGGGAAGAACCAAATCGGGATACTGGGCAACTACGCGTGCAAGGGGAACGGTAAGATCAAACCGGAGGGCGACGTGTTCTTCTTCGGGATTATCAAAGTGGAAGATCTGCTTCTGGTTTTCATCGCCGTAGCCGATGAGCGTAACCAGATACTCCTGCGCAGGCGTTTCGAGAGGCTGGAACCCGTAAAGCTCGTACACTTTCCGGATGGTCGAGATCATCTTCAGCCGGGCATTCATCTGGGCGGGAAGATAATCTCGGAACCCACGCAAGAGCCTCGGTTCAACAATCTTGTCTTCAGCCATTCCGGGAATTTCCAATACAGTAGTGAGCGAGGCGGGCCTTCGCCCGACGAAGGGCTACAGCCCGCAGGCGGGAAAAGTACCGACGGCGGGACTCTCAGCCAAAGGCTGATGCGCCTCCGGCGCAGAACCTGCGACCCGTATCGACAACCGCCGACGATACTTGTGCTTCAATTTCAAGAACACTTGTACCGACGGCGGGACTCGAACCTGCGACCCCCAGATCCACAATCTGGTGCTCTAACCAACTGAGCTACGTCGGCATTTCTTTCAAAACCGCAGTCAATATAGCCAAACAGGGGCTAAGAATCAACGAATGAGAAGCGAGGGTGAGCGAGGGTGACGTATTCGAAATTCGGCTTGCTCGATCACCGTCTGAAGATTGGGCCAGTAAGCATCGCGACAAAGTCGACCGCAGATCTCCTGTTCATCTCATCATTGCAAAACGCGGAAGATCATGAGGAACATCGTCCGGGTGAGGGTGGTTGTCCACCAATTTCCCGGCGGTCCGTTCATCTTCAGCCGGCAGCCCGCGCCGTTTCCACGGAGTGGTCTTGATCCATTGCACGAATGCGGTGAGAGCCCAGAGGATGAGCAGAACGGCGAGGAGCACTCCAATGACCACCTCGATGTGGTCCCCCGCAGTTCCGAACAACATTGCTGGTGACATAACGTACTCCTGAAGAACCAAGAACCAAATGACAAGAACCAAAGCGACCCTAGCATCAAGTTCAATTGTTTTGTTTCAATCTCATACTCCCGGAGCCTGAGCCATTGGTTCTTGTTCTCTTTTTGATGTTTGGGGCTTATTTTTCCTTTTGTGTCGTTCGTCTTTCACAAGCTTTGGTATCGATGGAGAATGGCGCGAAGTCTTGATGCCGTCGAAGGCCGTTTTCAGATCGAGTTCCATTCGTCCGCTGAAATACTCCTGTCGAGAATCTCCTCCACCTCCCTTATCATGAAGCGCACTTGCGGCACCGAATACTCGGAGTTCGAGGGGACCGCCAGACGATGATTCCGATACACCATGAACTGATGCTTCGTTCCTTGATATGGGCCTTCAAAGCCAAGCCGCTTTAGTCGCACGACGAAAGCGCGTCGCTTACATGGAAGCCAGCGAGGCACGTTTTGGTCGCCTATTGAGGTTTATGCCATGAATAATCGGCAACTTATGGCCGAACCGTAATCCCACGACAATCCAGTCCTCTGCCGTTGAACGC
>JAERML010000172.1 GCA_016844425.1 Bacteroidota bacterium | reverse complement strand
GGTGTTCCTGGTGGTTGGCGTGATTGCCGGCGCCCTGAATCTCGCCGGGGTGTCCGCGGTCGCGGTCCAGATTTCCTGGATTCTGTTCCTGATCGGGATTGTGTTGGTCGCGATCCATGTGGTCACAGGACGCACCACTCGGGTTGCGTGACCGGGGATGTCGGGCTGTCCGACAGGCTCCCGGCGTGATGACCTAACACCAAAATAAATCTGTACACAGGAGGACAATCCGATGAACGCTGATCAACTCAAGGGGAAATGGATGCAGTTCAAAGGTGAACTGAAACAGCAGTGGGGCAAGTTTACCGATGATGACTTGCAGCAGATCGGAGGGAGCTACGACAGATTTGTCGGCAAAGTCCAGGAACGGTATGGCGATAATAAGAGAGAGTTGATGAAGTGGGCGGACGCGTGGCATCAGAAGTCGGCGCCGAAAGCCGTGGAGAAGAAGTCCCCCTGAATGGATGCAACTCACGAAAGACGGAGGAGGTATACAGATGAGCAAGGTAAGTGTTTCAAATCGACCGACGCCGACCATGTCAGCCGGAACATCTCACGCCGGCCCTGGCAGTGAGAAAACAGGCCCCGCTGAGCAGGCCGCACGTCGTGCTGATGCGCATCAAGGCCGCGTTGCACAACGCGCCTACGAACTGTATGAGCAACGGGGCCGGCAGGAAGGCCAGGCCTTGGAGGACTGGTTGAACGCGGAACGGCAACTGGTTAGCGGATCAGGTAAATCGTGACAGGGACCATGAGAGTCCTGAACATTCACTGCCATGACGACAAGGAGATGAAGCCATGAACACACTTTTACGGTGGGACCCTCTCAGCAGAACTCAATGGAATCCTTTCAAGGATCGGGATGAATTGGAAAGCCGGTTGGCGACGATGCTTGCCACTCGGGAGGTGACCGGGAATGGGGGGAAGGAGGCCCTGAGGGTGGCTCAGTGGTCGCCCCTGGTGGACATTACAGAGGATGAGAAGGAGTACCTCATCAAGGCCGAATTGCCGGACATGAAGAAAGAGGATGTGCGACTTACGGTGGAGAACGATGTCGTGGCGATTTCCGGAGAACGGACATTCGAGAAGGAAGAAAAGGGGAAAAAATATCATCGGATCGAACGCGCCTACGGAAGCTTCGTGCGCAGCTTCACCCTTCCGGAAGATGCGGATGGGAGCAGGGTGTCTGCCGACTTCAAGGACGGGATGCTCCAAGTACATCTCCCGAAATCCCAGAAGGCGAAGCCGAAAACCATCGAGATCAAGGTAGGCTAGTGCTGCGTTGACCAAATGATGAGGGGCGTCGGGGAAGGTGTTCGTACGCCGACGCGATGATGGAGCCTTACTGACGCTCTGTGCCAGCCGCGCTCTGGGCCGCTTCCGTTTCACGCCGCGGCATTCCTAAAACGCGGATCGCCCGTCTAGGTTGCCATCGCAACCCCGTCACGACAGAAGAAGCTTTGGCCACCAGCAGCGGTCACGCCACCGTCAGTGCGAGTCCTTCCACTCTAAACTCCAGCGCGCTGGTTAGGGAACGGCGGGGCGGTGTAAGACGAATGAAGAAAGACCGACCGAATGAGGTGCCGACCATGATGATCCTTGTCACCGCCGTGTTTTTGCTGACGCTGGTGCTCTTGGCCCTCTACCTCTATGTGTCCGGCGTGTTCACCAATCGGAGAGCGTTCCAGTTTGGCTTTTATATCGTGTTGTTCTTGTTTGCGCTGACCATCGGGATCGGCATTCATTCCTACCAAGGCTACGACCTCCCGTCAACAACCCCGGTGTCGTTGAGTGAGGTTTTGCCAGAACCTTAGGCAGCTCTGCAACAAACCCGCTGAACTCCGCCATGGGACTACAATGCCACCCCTCGCGGAACAACACACACGGATGCAGGGGTTCACTGCGATATTCACGGTCCTGCGACTCCTGACGCCGTTGAAGATGTCCTGCGAAGCCGCGAAGAGGCGGGCCGAGCCGTATACCAAGGTCGTGGAGGAACTCCCGCAGATGCGACGAGAGACGGTGCAATTGGTGCGACAGGCTGTCAGCGAAGGCCGTCACGCGTATGTGCTGGTCAATAACCGCTGTGAGGGGAATGCGCCACTCACGGTGCAGGCACTTGCAGAGATGCTACGCGGCGAGTAGCACAATGGTAGACGCTCAGGAGACGACTCGATGTTCGACGCACTCACGTCTTGGTAGTGGATCAGCTTCAACTCATTGATTGCTGATCCACTCAGTTCTGTGTTTAGGAATACCAGATAAGAACTAGAAAGGATGTTACGTCGGCGATTCCAGCGGCCCAGCCCATTCAGCATCTGGCCCGTATGGAAATCGATGTGTCACAAGGTGTGTGTACATGCCCTGCGCGGTGCCTATGACTCTCAACCCATTGTTCCATTCTATGAGGTCGACAATCTGCATTCGGTCTCTTTTAGACTTGTACCAGTACCACCCCGGCTTTGTCGGCTTGTCTGTCGTCCAATTCACTCTTCTACCCCCCAGATTTCCATTCCCCTTCTAATCCCCCTCCATCAGATCGTTGATCATCTGCCCCAAACGCTGGTGCTCAGTATCCGTGCTCCGAAAGAAGGCCAGTCTAGATATCTGGCCAACGTATTGTAGAGAGATGCGAACGACGACGCAAGGTTCTGATGAAAACCTGCGGCACTCTCAGCGCTCGCCCGGAAGGCTGGCAGCAGCAGGAAGAGGCGAGGACTAGCCGAGCTTCGCGGGGGGTAGCGGGCGGGTCAGTGTGAAAGGGAATCCGTAGTGATTGCGGACAACACATTTACCGCACACAATGCAGTAATAGTTGTCTGCCAAATCGCCGAGGGCAATCCCTTCCAATTCCAGATACCGATGGTCACAATGTGGAAGAGCCGCCTGCTGTTTCCACTTCCCCCTTAATGTAGCAACTCTGGCCATCGTCATTACATCCCCTCTGTTGTTCGCTCGCTCATTATACAACCCACCTGCCTAGCAGAGCAGGAAAAGATTGTCGACAAATGTGTGAACCCTACGAGAGGGCATCACAGCGCAACGGCTCCCGTGCCACCCACCTTCTTTCAATAGCCGCCACCACAGCGGCGCAAGTATCGGCCAGAGCCTCACAAACACGCCTTGCACCACACAAGCCACAGCGCGGCGAGGCTCCGCCGCCGTCGCGTTTGTCGGACTAATGCCCAAGAAAGAACGGTACCGGACCATCTAGCCTATCTCCTCGAAACAGGCGGAAATAATTCCCTTCGAAAAATCCGAGACCTTATGTCGATAGCAGCATCACCATAGAATCCTCCCTGGCCCCACGCGTTTCTCGGGGTATGAGGGTGGGAGCCTTGGTGAGCAGGCGACCTTCGGGATACGGTGGAGCACCTGTTCTTGTGATAGTCCACACACCCTAATACCCCCTCGTGTGTGTAGAAACGGGATAGCGAAAATGGTGCAATGGATGCATGCCTCCTGACGCAGTGCTTGAGGTCTGATTTTTAGGGGGTACTGGGGGGAGGGGTACTATTTTTTATTGTGCCGTCAGTGTAACCGTAAATGTAACCGTTTCTCCTCCGATCCGTCACATCCAGCGCAACGGGATGCAATCCTTGGTGGGGAGCAATCCCATTGGCGTATCATCCGGTTCACTGGATTGGAGAAGGGATTCGGCATTGGAGCAATCGTCTGGTTCTGGTCTTCGTAAACCGCAGGTCGTCCGTTCAATCCGGATCGCCGGCTCCATCGCGTTCCACGGAATTTCAGGGAGTTACATCGTCGTACCACCCTGTGGATTCCATGGATAACCTCCGTCTGCTATCGCTGCATTTCATCGAGATTGTCCTGATACGTTACAGCACACACTTCCTCCACGAGCAGCGTGTCTCCAGACGCCTCTATCTCTCCGCCCAAACTTCCAGATTCCAGAAGCACGTCCAGGCCAGCCTCAGCCATTTTTGGAGTAACGCTTATTGGTGTCGCACTGCGCCATTCCGTTCGAGCACTTCCACAATCGCAGCGATCTCCCACAGGTTGGAGACCGTCGCCTCCTCGTTAGATATGGTTTCGCGTGGGGGCGGTCGTCGCCCATGAACGGCGCTCAACAGCTTCGTGTACTCGCCGCCTCATTTGTTGATTGGAGCAAGCGGGTGTCCGTTCTGCGACATACACTTCCAAAACTTAAACCTCTCCCTATCTATACCGGCAGTGCTGACGATGC
>JAERML010000171.1 GCA_016844425.1 Bacteroidota bacterium | reverse complement strand
TCCTTACCAACCTTGTCCTGAGAAAGGGACTTGCACTTCGCCCGTGGCGAACCAACGACTGGTGGAGGCAGAAGGTCTTTGGTTTGAGTTGTCTACTTTGGGCTCACGATCTCATTCCTTGCGCTCCTGCTACCGATCAACATTCGCTTTATTGACCCTCTTCCATTTCTTTCCTATATTGACTCACCGAATTTGTCACGTCTCAGTTCAATTCATCGGTTGAAAGGCGTTCATGACGCGTATTTACATTGAGGATCTGTCCAGACACGTTGGTGAAGAAGTCACGCTCCGGGGATGGCTTTACAACAAGCGGTCGAGCGGGAAGATCAGGTTTCTTGTGATGCGGGATGGGACCGGATTGGTACAAGGCGTGGTGGTCAAGGCAGCGGTGAGCGATGAGGTGTTCAACAAGTTTGACCTGTTGACACAGGAGTCATCTTTCAGCATGACGGGGAAGGTCCGCAAGGAAGATCGTGCCCCGGGAGGGCACGAACTCGATGTGACGGCGATCGAGGTTATTTCCATCGCCAAGGAATACCCCATTACTCCCAAGGAGCACGGTATCGATTTTTTGATGGACCGCCGCCACCTGTGGCTTCGCTCAAATCGTCAGCATGCAATCCTTCGCGTTCGTCACCAGATTATCAAGGCAATCCGGGAGTTCTTCGACGATCGTGGCTTCGTTCTGATGGATGCGCCGATTTTTACACCGGCAGCGTGCGAAGGAACCTCGACGCTCTTCGAGACAACGTACTTCGATCTGGGCAAAGCGTTCCTGACCCAGTCGGGGCAGTTGTACGGGGAGGCGGGGGCGATGGCGATGGGAAAGGTGTACGTGTTCGGGCCGACGTTCCGCGCAGAGAAATCGAAGACGCGGCGTCATCTCACGGAGTTCTGGATGGTGGAGCCGGAAGTGGCATTTAACGACCTGAATGACAACATGGACCTGGCGGAAGAGTTTCTCGAGCACATCGTCCGATCGGTGCTGAAGCACCGTATGCCGGAACTGAAGACGCTTGAACGGAAGATTGCCTTTCTCGAAAACGTCAAGCGGCCGCTTCCGCGGATTACGTATGATGAAGCTGTCGACATTCTGCATAAGAAGGGGATCCAGTTCGAATGGGGGAACGATCTCGGTGGGACAGATGAGACGGTGGTGTCCGAGCAATTCGACCGCCCTGTAATGGTTCATCGATATCCAGCGGCGATCAAGGCTTTCTACATGAAACGGGATCCACAGAATCCCAAGCTCGCGCTTGCTTTGGATGTGCTTGCACCAGAGGGCTACGGTGAGATCATTGGTGGCAGCCAGCGGGAGGACGATCTTGATCTCTTGTTGCAGCGTCTGCACGAGCATAACTTGCCGCAGGAGGCGTTTGAATGGTACCTCGACCTTCGCCGTTACGGCTCCGTGCCGCACGCAGGCTTCGGCCTTGGAGTGGAACGGACGGTTGCCTGGATATGCGGGCTCGACCACGTTCGCGAGACGATTCCATTCCCGCGTATGATCTATCGTTTGACCCCCTAGCAGGTTGATGAAAAACTCTCTTCAAACAGAAGATCGAACCGCCATGACGCCAAGAACACCAAGAGGATCATTGAAATCTGTGCGAATCAACCGCCTAAAATGTTCTTGGCGCATTTGGTGCCTTGCCTGCCCGCCTCTTGAATCGCAACGAGGCAGGCGGGGCGGTTTTCTTTTTTCAGCATCCTGCTAGGCCGGCCAAACCCATGCTCAACGTCGTTCAGCTAAGAAAAGACTTCTCGTCCATTCGGGCGGTGGATGGCGTGTCATTCGATGTGCAGCGAGGTGAGATCTTCGGGCTCCTGGGTCCAAACGGAGCCGGCAAGACGACTACCATCCGGATGGTGCTGAACATACTTGAGCCGGATGGTGGAGAGATTACCTACGAGGGGCGGCGCTTCTCCGAACATGTCCGTGACATCGTTGGATATCTACCGGAAGAGCGGGGTCTCTACAAGAAGAACAAGCTCTGGGATACGGTGATGTACTTCGCGCAACTCCGCGGGATGCAACCCGGAGTCGCGAAAGCAGAAGCCTACCGGTGGCTCCAGCGGTTCGGTCTCATTGCCCACAAGGACAGGAAAGTCGAAGAGCTTTCGAAAGGGAACCAGCAGAAAGTCCAGTTCATTGTATCCATCATCCACGACCCGCTTCTGATTGTTCTCGATGAGCCGTTCTCCGGCCTCGACCCCGTCAATCAAATTCTTTTCAAAGATATCTTCCTTGAACTGAAACAACGAGGGAAGGCTGTCATCTTCTCCACGCACCAGATGGATCAGGCTGAGAAGTTGAGCGACCGATTGTGTCTCATCAACCGCGGGAAGGTGGTTCTCGGCGGAACGGTGCGGGATGTGAAGAAACAGTATGGGAAGAATACGCTTCACCTGGAATTCTCTGGCGACGGGACATTCATGCAAACGCTTCCCGGAGTCCGCCGTGCCTTCATGTATCCAAACTCGGCAGAGTTGGAGCTGGAGGACGGTGTGACGGTGCAATCGCTTCTCGTGAAGATCATCGACAGGGTGGAAGTAAGGAAGTTCGAGCTGCTGGAACCGTCACTTCACTCCATCTTCATTCAGATTGTCGGAGGTGTCGCGGCTCCGCCTCCCCGTGAGGTGGCTGCATGAAGAAGATCCTTGTTGTTGCCCGCTGGGAGTATTTCGAGAAGGTGAAAAGCAAGGCCTTCCTGATCGGTCTTCTGGTCACTCCCCTCATTATGCTGGGAATGGGGATCCTGCCGAGCATGCTCGCCTCCCACGATGATGAACGGTCCAAGGTCATTGGCCTGATCGACTTGTCAGGGCAGTTTTCAGTTGCTCTAGCGGAACGAATGCAGGGAAGGTATTCCCTACCTGACGGCCAACCGAACTACATCATCAAGCCGTTTGGTGTGGGGCAAAACATCGACCTGGCAAAAGCTGTGAGCGATGCGGAAGACGCGGTTACGCAGGAACAGATCGAGGGGTACTGCATCCTTCGCGAGTCGGTGATGACCGACAGCGTCCTGGATTACCGCTCACAGAATGTCGGAGATTTCCGGCTGGTCAACCGTCTCGAAGAGAATCTCCGCGGGCTGATCTCGGAACGAAAACTCATCGCCATGGGTCTCGACCCGAAGCTGCTCTCTCAGCTTGATGTTCCCCTGAGCGTGAGATCTGTGAAGATCACCGAATCGGGGGAGAGGGAAGAATCAGGATTTCTCCGCGTGTTCTTCTCTGCGTACGTTTTCCTGATGATGCAATTCTTCCTCATCTTCACCTCCGGGCAGATGCTGGTGCGGAGTGTGATTGAAGAAAAGTCCAACCGGATTGTGGAGGTCCTTGTTTCTTCCTGCTCACCCACGGAGCTTATGGCCGGAAAGGTGCTCGGTTTGAGCGGGTTGGGGTTCACGCAAATCGGTTTCTGGTCGGTGATCGGACTGGGGGCATCGGTACAGTTTGGCATCGATCTCGTGACGGCGTATCAGGCGCTTTTGCTGATCCTCTACTTCGTTCTCGGGTATCTTTTTTATGCCGCGGTCTTTATTGCGGCCGGCTCTCCGGTTACCACTGAACAAGAAGCACAGCAGATTAACAGCTACCTGGTTCTCTTTCTCGTTCTTCCCATCGCGCTCGCGATTCCGGCAATCCAGAACCCAAATGCGTTGTGGCTTCAGATTCTCTCTTTCATTCCGCTCTTCACGCCCAGCATGATGGCCCTCCGGATTCCTATTCAGACTCCATCAGCCGGTGAAATTGTGGCGACTTCGTTGATCATGGTCGGTTCGATCTACGGAATGATGGTTGCTGCCGGGCGGATCTTCCGGATTGCAATACTTGCCACAGGGAAACGACCGGGGCTTGGAGAGATCATCAGGTGGGCAAGAACGGGCTAGAGTAATCAATGGGTACCATCATCCAGAAGGAAGGAAGTATGATCTTGAAGATTCTCCCGGTTGTGATTGGTATGCTGCTCTTCCAGATATCAGCAGTCCACGCGCAGGTCGTACTGCCCGATCGAGGACTGCCGACGACACTCAATCAGAATGTGTTTGGTCTCGGCTTTTTTGCCGGACCTGCCACTGGTTTAGGTCTGAGTTTTCGCCACCATCTTCCGACGACATTCAGTTATCAGGTAACCGGTGGAATCATCAAGGCGAATGACCGCTTGCAGTACGACATCGGTGTGGAAGGACAGTTCGATCTTGCACGAAGC
>JAERML010000349.1:1809-3332 GCA_016844425.1 Bacteroidota bacterium | reverse complement strand
TCTATTTACGAATGACTCTTGCCGGAACCCCGCCAACGAGAGAACCCTCAGGGACGATCATCCCTGCAAGAACCACCGCTCCCGCGGCGACCATGGCATTCGGCTCAACACGTGCCCGGTCGAGCACGATGGCTCCCATTCCAACCAGGGAAGCATCGCCGATTGTACACCCATGCACGATAGCTCGATGGCCGATCGTCACTTCGCTCCCGATACGGACCTCACACTCGTTGGTGACGTGGAGGACGCAGCCGTCCTGGATGTTTGTGCGATCCCCCACCGTGATGCCATTGATATCGCCACGGAGTACGGCATTGAACCAGACACTTGCATCGCGTCCGAGCGCGACATTCCCGATGACGTAGGCCCCTTCCGCAACAAACGCTGTCTCGTGTACACGGGGGTGATGGTTCTGGCAGGGCAGCAAGGGCACGGCTAGGACCTCTCCAATAGAATCGTCATAATGATAAAGAGGTGTGGGACTCGGTCCAATGTGTAATCACTACAGGACGGTTAAATCATTTGCACCGGGAGCGGCACTACTCCTCACTTCCGCGCGGCGGCTCCCATCCCGGACGTTTCCAGCTCACCAGTTCAAGAGTGACGCTGCCAATGATCACCTTCATTTTGGCCACGATGGGAACTCTGGCTTCATCATCACTGAACCAGCCTTCAAAATCCCCCGTCAGTCCGAAAACGCCGACAAACTCTGCCGTTCCGTCGAAGCCAACAACATCCACCGGATAATCAATGAAGTCAGTCTCGACCGCTTCATGTTTCATCTTGAAATCGATATACGTGTTTCCATTCTCCTCACGGACGAAGGTGGGGATGTTCATTTTCTTCCCGGAGAACAATTTCTCGCGGGCATAAAAAAAGAGAGACAGCCCGTCGTGATAGGTGGACTCCAGCGACACAGTATCGCGGCGACTGACATCCGATTCGCCGGACCCGACTTCCATTAATACCCGTTTATGGTCGTAGTCGAAGAAGTATCGTGAGAAACTCCAGCTGCCATTTTCCTTTGTTCGCCCCACAAACCGGTGCGAAAATCCACCGGAGTCCATAACGCTCTGGTAAATCGCGTGAAGGTCAACAAAGGGGACGCCGCTGTATGATTTGATGACGGCTTCACTCCTGTAGGCCGGGGAACCGCTCTCGCTCACTTTTTCCTGGGTGACGATCTTCACCTGCCCGAGATCGATAAAGCCATAGCGGACGTTGTAGACAAGCTCCTCCCCTACAAGAAAAACGCTCTGAGAGGGAGGAGCGGCATTATCTGCAGGGAAAGGCCTCGGAAGTACGAGTCCGTAGACGCTGAGGGAAATGATCAATAACAGAAGGAGTTCTCGTCGCGGCAATTTGCGGAAGATCCTGATACGATGTGATGGTTCCACTTCGTGCTGCGGCTCCTGGAGGACTATGCTAACGGAGGCTTGAGAGATCGCGGGAGATCTTCTCTGCCTCGGGGAACAATGCCACCCCTTCCTGGAACTGCGTATCCACGGAAAGCATGACGCGCG
>JAERML010000349.1:0-1788 GCA_016844425.1 Bacteroidota bacterium | reverse complement strand
GCCGGGCAAGGTGGGCCTTTGCCAGTGCTTTGATAAAGGTGAGATCCTTTTCGAAAAGTTCCTTTTTGAATTCGATCTTCCTCGCATTGGCGAGGGCAATGATCTCATCCTCCATCCCGGACGTCACCTCAAAGTCGTTGACAAACCGGGTGAGGTCGGTTTCGTACTTTTCCTTCAAGTCGTTCGCATGTTGATCGGCATACCTGCTGGCAAACTCAAGAAAGATATTTCCCCCTCTCAGGTGTGCGGTATACTCCGTAAGCCGATCCGCCTTCACAATGTAATCGGGGGTGATCCCTCCTCCGCCATACACTGTACGGCCGAGGGCGAGCGTCTTGAACACAGGTCGGGTGGAATCCTTTTCAACTTCGTGTGAGATATTCTCGCCTTCAGCCTCATTGCGTTCAAAAGCCTGCCTGGTATACGACAGCCGGTCGGAACCATACTCGCGCTGGATGAGGCGTCCGCTCGGCGTGAAGTAACGGGCTGTTGTCAATCGAAATGCCGAGCTGTCCTTTAGATTGAACTCTTTTTGCACAAGGCCTTTGCCGAAGGTCGTTTCACCAACGATCAGCCCACGATCCCAATCCTGGATTGCGCCGGCGACAATCTCGCTTGCCGAGGCAGAACTGTTGTCGACAAGGATAACAAGCGGAGCTCCCAACAATCTGCCGCTGCCGCTGGACACATACTCATCGTCGAATTCGGACCGGCGGCCCTTTGTGTACACCACTTTGCGGCCTTTTGGGAGAAATTCGTCGACCATTCTGAAGGCCTGGTCGAGATATCCTCCTGCATTGTTCCGCAAGTCGAGAATGAGACGCTTCATCCCCGACGCACTTAGCTTGTTCACGGCCTCAAGCAGCTCGTCATGCGTTTTTGCGGAAAACCTGGTCACCTGAACATACCCCGAACGGTCATCGATCATAAACGCCGCACTGACCGTACGGAGAGGAATCTTGTCCCGCGTGATATCGAATTCAAGCAGTCTTTCCAGACCGACCCGGAGGATCGACACGTGAACAGTCGTCCCCTTTGGCCCCCTGAGCTTCTTTTGAACACCCTTCTCATGATCTTGTCCCCGGCGAGAATCCCAAGTGCTTCGCTCGGCCCACCGATGATCGGAGCAACAACCATGAGTGTGTCGTTCAAAACCTGGTATTCGATGCCAATCCCTTCGAAGCTCCCCTGGAATTCCTCGTGCACCCTTCTGAGGTCAGCGGCAGAAATATACGTCGAATGAGGATCAAGTTGGTCCAGCAGACCGACAATGGCGCCTTCTGTCAGCTTCTGCGTGTCAATATCATCCACATAATACTTCTCCGTGATGCTTAAGACATCCTTGAACTTCGTGATCTGTTCATAAATGTTATCGGAGGAAAACACATTGTTCAGCATGGCTCCTGCCGCCAGGCTGAGCACAACAAGCATCATCACTGTCACGAACGAAAACTTCTTCCCCATCAAAAATTCCTTCAATCTGGTCATTTTCAAGAAGGCGCGCATTTTCTTCACCGACCCGCGTCTATCAATGCGAGTATATCCAAAACCAGCATAAAAGTCAACCCGTTGGTGAGAAGGTGCGATGTCAGCGGACCGGTTTCCATTGACTCAGAATTGATCGGCCGAGAAAAAACACGCAAAGAAAGTTGAGAAACCAGGACAAGGTTACATACGCGTAACCAAATCTCCGGTAACGCCGTGGTGACTCAAAGACCAGCAGGTCTCTAAGAAAAATGATCCTGCCAACATTCTTCAGCTTCCTGAACATATCGTAGTCCTCGCCCG
>JAERML010000170.1 GCA_016844425.1 Bacteroidota bacterium | reverse complement strand
GGTAGTGCTCAAAGTGTACAACCTCATCGGTAAGGAAGTGGCCACGCTTGTCGATGAAACAAAGCCCACCGGTTTACATGATGTTCAGTTTGATGCGCAGAGTCTTTCAAGCGGCGTGTACTTCTACACACTGAGGGACGGAGGCCTGCAGGCGACGCGTAAAATGGTGTTAATGAAATAGCAAGCAGAGTGCATCTGAAATCGTTCGTTGTCATTCAGTTTGCGCTGGCAACCAACCAGTCGTAGGGCGCACAGATCAGCATGAACGTGTCGTCGTTCGGACAGTTGATACCGATCCCGATGATCCAGCGGCGGGTACTACTTCTGTTGGACGGGTGACGGAAAAAAAAGACGGTCCTGGTTCTATAGATCAACTACGGTAAAGGAGTGATATGCGAAAGAGCGTCTTGGTGTGTGTTATACTCATGACCTTTGCTGCAAGTGCAAGGACTCAACCACAGTTGGATACATTGCGGCACATTCACCCCCGTCCCGGAACGGGACTCTCGGCCATCTGGGGATACACAGCGCCGGACGGTCGCGAGTACGCGCTTGTTGGTATTACAGGAAACGCCTCGGTCTCAGGGGGTACTTCTATTGTTGATATCACAGAAGATTCCAACCCTCGTGTCGTTACACACATCGTTGGCCCGAACAGCACATGGCGCGAGTTGAAGACATACCGGCAATACGCGTATGTTGTCACTGAAGCGTCGAGCGCCACGGGAGTCCAGATCATTGATCTTTCTCTCTTGCCTGATACCGCCAAGTTGGTGAGGACGTTTGGATATTCCAGTGGCACGAGAAACATCAATCGCTCGCACACCATCACCATCACAGATGGCTACATGTATCTCAACGGTTGTGCAGGCTGGTCTCCGGGTGGCATATTGATTTTTGATCTTCGGGCAGATCCGACCAACCCGCAATTCGTGAGCGAGTATCAGCCACAGTACATTCATGACAGCTATGTATTGCGAGATACGATTTATGCATCTGCAATTAACGGCGGTGGCGGTCTGATCATTGCCGATGCGAAAAACAAAACGAGTGTGCAGACAATAGGGCGAATTGCATACACGGGTTCCGGCACTCATAACGCATGGGTGACGAAAGACCGGCGCTATGCCGTGACGGCCGATGAAATCGGGACTACGCAAAAGAACCTGAAAGTCTGGGACATCGGCAATCTCCCGACTATTCCGACAACGACCAGTGCCACCTTTACCGTTGACCCCACCTCGACAATTCATAATGTTCACGTTCGGGGCGACTATGCGTACTGCGCGTGGTATAATGGCTACGGTCTTCAGATTGTTGACATCAGCACCCCGACTTCGCCCAGTCTCGCCGCAGGATATCGTACATCGGGAGGCAGTCTCGCATGGGAGACCTATCCATACTTCCCATCAGGCAAGCTGATCATTGGCGATGGTTCCACCGGGCTTTGGATCTTCCGGTTCAGCGAACTTGCACCCCGGCGGCCCGTTCAATTGCTTGAGCCGGCGAATAGTGACACTGTTTTCTCCAGCGCATCGATGACATTCCGTTGGACGAAATCCGCGGACCTCAATAGAGATCCCCACTACTACGAAGTCCGACTGAGAGGCCCGGGCGTTGATACAACATGGCGATCCGATGATAGCGTGACGGTGTTCAGCGATCTTGGTCTCCTGAAGTCCGGTGGGAGTTATTGGTGGTCGGTGACATCACGAGACGAATGGAACACCACCGTCAGTCCGGACTCATTTCTCATAGTACGCGGAGTAACGACTGATGTTGTGGAAAACAATGTGCCGCGTACGGTCAGCCTTTCCCAGAATTATCCCAATCCTTTCAATCCCACCACCGTGGTTCGATATGAACTCCCGGCTCAGGCAGCGGTCTCGTTGAAGGTCTTCAATGTGTTGGGACAGGAGGTTGCCGAACTCGTGAATACGACACAATCCGCAGGCCGCTATCAAGTGGCCGTTGACGGATCAACACTTGCAAGTGGCCTCTACTTCTACACGTTGAAGGCGGGAGAGTTCTTCTCAACGATGAAGATGGTGCTGACCAAGTAAAGATCGGTTTTTTTGTGTTGCGATTGGCAGGCGGTGAGTGTGACCGCCTGCGCCTGTTTCAAGCGGTGGTTGCATTTCTCCATGTGGTTTGTTATGTTCGACGTGAAAGCCGATCCGACGTTCGGTGTCGGACAAGGGGACGGTCCACAACACTGCCGACGTGCAGGATTCCTTCCGATAGATGGTGACGGGTTGTGGAAAGGCGACACATTCAGCCCCACATCTGCACACATCTCCTGCAGACGGTTTTCCTGAGATGTCACTACAGTCGCTGCCACCACCATCGCTGCACGGCATCCTCAATCAATGCGTTCCTATAGCGTGGAAGACATACGGCGGTGTTTTTCATCGTCCACAGACTTCAACGAGATTTTCGACGCATTCCAAGCGGCGATCTCCCAGCAGATCAAAGACGTGGAGCCGTACCGCCTGCTGTTCTGGAACCACTCGCTTTCTCCGGACGAAGTCCGTCTCTTTGGTGAAAAGCTCGCCGCTGAGTTTCCCGACCTCGCATACGATATCTACCTCTGGCTTGCCAGCGTTTTTGAGGTGACCTATTCCTCGGCGGACAATTTTGAGCTTGCCATCTACTACTATCAAAGGGCCGCCAGTGTGCGGCCATCGGAACCCGATCCGTATCTGGATGCTTGTGATTGTTACGATCCAGACCTGAATATTCCTCCGTTGGTAAGTCTGATCGAGTTTGTAAAGCACGGCATTGAACATGCCGCCAATCCTTCCAGTCTGTACAAGCGCCTGGCGCATCTCTGCGAGCTTGCGGGAGACGTGGAACAAAGTGAGTATTACCGCCGCAAATCGGAAGAACCACCACGTCAGGACCCTCCACCATCTGCATGAAAGAACTTAAGGGCTATTTCCTCATCATGTTGGCGGCCGTTTTCTGGGGCATCTCAGCCACCATCGCAAAGTTTCTCCTGAACCAAAGTCTTGATACCATTCTTATCGTCCAGACGCGGGTGACGTTTTCTTTTGTGTTCCTGCTGGCTGGATATCTCCTGTTCCGACGAGATTTGTTACGCGTCCATCTGAAGGATCTCTATCGATTTGCACTGCTCGGAATCTGTGGCGTGAGTGGGGCGAACTTCACGTACTACTTCACGATCAAAGAAAGCACCGTTGCCACAGCGATTCTCCTTCAATATACCGCACCGCTTCTCGTACTCGCCTACGCCGCCCTCTCCAGGGAAGAAGAACTGACCCCGGTGAAGTTTGGGGCGGCGGGAGTGTCACTGCTCGGGTGTTTCTTCGCTGTTGGCGCCTACGACGCGGGCACTCTGGAGCTCACGCCAATCGGCCTGGTGAGCGGGATCGGATCGATTGTCACCTTCGCGTTCATGACCATCTACATCCGCCACCTGGTGATGAAGTACAGCGTCTGGACGGTGACGATCTACACGTTCGGGTTTGCGTCGTTGTTCTGGCTTGTGGTGAATCCCCCGTGGGAGATCGCTGCCGCCACGGTATCCGGTGAGACCTGGGGAGCGCTGTTTGTTCTTGCAATCATCTCCGTGTTGATCCCTCACACGGCGTTTTTCAGCGGACTTCAGTATGTGGTTCCCACCCGGGCTATGATCACCAGTACGCTCGAACCGATTGTGGCAATTGCCTCGGCCGCGCTCTTCCTTGGCGAGTACCTGAATCCTCTACAGGTGGTTGGTGCGGTTCTTGTCCTGGCCGCCATTGCTGTTTTGCAACTCAAGCGCGAACAACCGGGGACTATTTCGCCGGTGGAGAGGGCCGATGCCGCGTAGCCCACGGAGGATGGAGAAGATCAAGGCGGTCCTCGCACACCGGCAGCCCGATCTCACGCTGGTGATGGAGAATATCCACGATCCTCATAACGTGAGTGCCGTGCTGCGATCGTGCGATGCGGTCGGCGTAACGAGAGTGGAGTTGCTGTACACGGTTGAGAAGTTTCCCCGCATCGGCAGGAAAAGTTCGTCAAGCGCCAACAAATGGGCACACGTCGGTGGATGAATGTTACGCAACGCTGCGCGCGGAAGGTTTCACCGTTTTGGCAACCCACCTTGGTACCTCGTCGGTGTCTTTGTATTCGCTTGATCTTACACGAAAAGTAGCGCTTGTCTTCGGCAACGAACACCGGGGGGTGTCGGAGGAAGCCGCCGCCAAAGCGGATGCCAATTTCTAGATTCCCATGGTGGGGATGATCCAGAGTCTTAATGTTTCCGTGGCGTGCGCGGTGAGCTTGTATGAAGTACTGAGGCAACGGCTGGCCGCCGGCCACATGGATCGGCCAAAGCTCCCCGTGCATGTTCTGAAGGAAATGTACAACGACTGGATTGAACGGTGAGATGACGTACCTCACCCATCTCGAATGCAGTGTATGCCGCGCCGTCCACGATCACAGCGCGGTGCAAACGGTTTGCACCAAGTGCGGCAGAAGCCTGCTTGCGCGTTACGATCTGCAAGCTGCACGGAAACGGTTGTCACGTGAGGCTCTCCGGCAGCGAGACTTTATGCTCTGGCGGTTCCGCGAATTGTTGCCGGTTCTTCTGCCATCGAATGAAATTTCCCTCGGGGAGGGCGGCACCCCGGTTCTACCATTGGTCCGGATTCGACAGCTGACAGAAGTACGCGACCTCAGGATAAAAGATGAATCATTCAACGCCACCGGCTCATTCAAGGCGCGGGGACTCTGCGTTGCAGTTGCGAAAGCCCGTGAACTTGGCATTCAGGAAGCATGTATGCCGACTGCCGGGAATGCCGGGTCAGCACTTGCAGCGTATGGCGCTGCTGCGGGGATAAGATCGCATATTTACATGCCGGAGGATACGCCACGGGTGAACATCGATGAGTGTCGCATCTACGGAGCCGACGTCCACCTCGTTCCGGGGGTGATCAGCGATGCCGCGGCCAGGATGAATGCGGAGCGCGGAACGAGCGGATGGTTTGATATGTCCACGCTGAAAGAGCCCTACCGGCTGGAAGGGAAGAAGACGCTGGGGTTCGAGATCGCCGAGCAGTACGATTGGAAACTTCCCGATGTGATTGTTTACCCCACCGGCGGTGGCACAGGTTTGATTGGCATGTGGAAGGCGTTTGCGGAACTTGAAGCCCTCGGCTGGATTGATGGTGCGCGGCCGCGCATGGTGGCTGTGCAGACCAGCGGATGCGCCCCCGTGGTGAAAGCGTTCAACGAGCATTCTTCATCCTGTGAGTTCTGGAACAATGCTGCAACGATTGCGTCCGGTTTGCGTGTACCAAAGGCATTTGCAGATCACATGATTCTCGAGGCGCTCTACGAAAGTAAGGGGTGCGCGGTTACCGTGAGCGATGCAGAGATTGTCGCGACCATAAAGAGGATTGCACGCATCGAAGGCCTCCTCCTCTCTCCTGAAGGAGCTGCCACCATCGCAGCGCTTGCGCAACTCCGTGAAATGGCATTGCTGAATAGTACTTCGTCTGTTCTCTGCTTCAATACGGGCTCCGGCCTCAAGTACAGCGAGGTGCTCCGGCAGGCCAGCACTGAACTCTCTTGAGTAATCAAAGCTGCTGATGGTTCCAGCGCAGCACCCTTTTTGCCAATCCAACCTCTTCTTGTTTATTCGTCTTGCTTCCACCACGCGTGTTGGCTATATTGTTGGCATTGTTCGGGTAACATTTTGGCGACGACTCCGTAGACTGAAATGCTGCCCGACATGAAGACATTTTGAGACAGGAATGATACAACAAGAACCGCAGAGCGTCAACTTCCTTCAGCAGAACCTTCTTCTCATCAGCATCGTTGTACTCGCCATCTTTGGGTACCTGGTTTTGATAATCAGAAAGCGGTGGAAAAAGAACTTCCTGCATGAGAAACCCACAAAGGGTGGTGATTGATCCTTTGGTGAATGGGATGAACCAAACGGCGGCCGCGAGGCTGCCGTTCGTGTTTCTACCGTGTCTGAGTCCTTGAAAATTGGGGCACTTTTGGGTACCATTCATCGTTATCTGTAGCGAACCCGAACACTCAAGAACCAGAATAATCGAATCCATGTATGCCCGAATAATCAGCCTGATGCTCGCTTGCTGCTTCCTCGCGTTTGCATCGGCCTCTCCGCAAACCAAGGTTCTCCAAAGCTCTCTAACAACGACCAAGCATCATACCCAAGTTACCCTGATTGCCAACGCTGCATCCATTCAGCCGGGCGTCCCGTTCACTGTCGGTGTTCTCATGAAGATGGAGAGGGGCTGGCACACGTATTGGAAAAACTCCGGGGAAGCGGGTTTGCCCACGCAAATTGATTGGGATCTCCCCAATGGATTTGTGGCCGGAGAGATCGCATGGCCACTGCCGCACAAGTACAATGAAAATGGTGAAGTGATCACCTACGGCTACCAGGATGAGAACATGTTGCTTGTCACCATCACCCCGCCGGAGGATCTAAAGCCGGGTTCTTCGGTTACTCTTGCGGCAGACATCAACTGGCTCGAATGCGAACGCATCTGCATACCAGGGAGCGGCGCAGTAAAGCTCACGCTTCCAGTTTCTTCAGGCACTCCCTCTGCTGCCAATCAACCACTCTTCGCACGTTACACCCGGCAAATACCGCAACCCATCACTCGAGAGTCTCCCATTTTTGTTGCCTCGATGACAAAGGACGGGATCGTTGAAATTAAGGTAAGACCTCTTGGCGGCACAACACTTGTTGTTAGTGACGAACTGCCGGATTTTTATCCCGAGGCTATCGAAGCCCTGTTGTTTGGTCGAACGAAGGTGAATGCAACACCGCAGGAAGCGACAATCCGACTGCCAGTCCATTCGTATGAGAAACTCACCAGACCCTTCATCTTGAAAGGGGTTCTTGTGTACCAGACTTCGGCCGGTCAACGACAGTCTGGAGTGCTTGAAATCGCCCTCTCCACGGAGTTCTGTTCCACACTCCCCTTGGTTGGAGAGGAGACACCGCAAACCGGATTTCTGGATCAACCGTTCGTCTCCGTGCAAGCGCCGGGCGGGGAGGAGCCTTTGTATCTGTACATACTCTTTGCGATCATCGGCGGGTTGCTGTTGAACATCATGCCATGTGTCCTCCCGGTTATTGCGCTCAAAGTTTTCGGGCTGGTCAAAATGGCGGGAGACCATCCACGGGAGGTAAGGAGAATGGGATGGTTCTTCTCCCTGGGGATTCTTGCGTCGTTCCTCCTCCTTGCGTTGCTCGTCATCCTGCTTCAGACCGCCGGTGAACAGGTGGGATGGGGTTTCCAATTCCAGGAACCGTTGTTCGTGATTGCGATGAGTACCGTGGTATTCGCTTTTGGGCTTAGCCTTTTTGGTGTGTACGAGATTCAACTTCCCGGCGGGGCGGTTGCCGGTGTGGGGAATCTTCTCGCCGGGCAGGAAAAGGGGGGCAAAGGATACGCGTCATCGTTTTCGGAGGGTGTTTTTGCTACGATTCTTGCAACGCCATGCACTGCTCCGTTCCTTGGAACCGCGATCGGGTTTGCTTTCTCCCAGCCGGCGTGGGTCATTCTTCTCATCTTCACCAGCGTTGCTCTCGGCATGTCACTGCCGTACCTCGTGTTGACGGAAAAGCCCGCCTGGTTGAAGTTTCTCCCCAAGCCCGGTGAGTGGATGGTGACGGTAAAACAGTTCATGGGCTTCCTGATGATGGCAACACTCCTGTGGCTTCTCTATGTCCTCGGCAAGCAACTGGGGATGGAAGCAGTGATCTGGACGGGAGCGTTTCTTCTCGCCGTTGGCGTCGCCTGCTGGCTTCTCGGCCACTTTGCAACCCTGACCGCCTCGCGCGCACGGTCAATCACTACATGGGTTATCGCGCTGGTTGTTGTGGCGCTTGGATACTGGGGGTTTCTGGAGACCATCCTTGATGTCCGCTCCGTCATCGCCGGCATCCCGACTGCGGCGCATGGTTCGTCCACGACAGATCCGGAAGGAATCCAGTGGCAGCCGTTTACTCTTGCAGGACTTGAATCCCACCTCCAGGAAAACAAAACTGTGTTTGTGGATTTCACCGCGGATTGGTGCCTCACATGCAAAGTAAATGAAAAGACAGTTTTGGCGGACGAAGACGTGGTCGAGAAGTTTCGGGCACACGCGCTTGTTGCCATCAAAGCGGATTGGACAAATCGCAATCCCGACATCACGCGTCTTCTGGCAAAGTTTGGCAGGTCTGGCGTTCC
>JAERML010000026.1 GCA_016844425.1 Bacteroidota bacterium | reverse complement strand
GTGTATGCCATCCGAACACCAATCGACACTGTTCAAATTTTCATCATTCGGGGAGTTCGTTCTTCAATGAACCTCCCCACATTCCAAGCGATGGGAAATGATGTCCAATTCCTTCTCATTCCTGCAAAAATCTGATAAATCGAGGGAAACGTTAACCTGGTCAATCCCATATCCCCGAAATCCTCTCATTTTCCTGCCGCAATCTGTATCTTCAGACGATTTCTTCCCTCATTTTCTATTGCGATGATATATGGAATCCCTTAAGCCACCCCGAATACGAAAAGGCGACCTGATCGGCATCGTCTCGCCGGCAAGCCCCGTTGCAGACGTGTCAAGAATCGAGAGTGGTGTTCGCTACCTTGAAGGATTGGGGTACCACGTTATGGTTGGGAAGCACGTCACCAAGACGCTTGGTTATCTTGCGGGTACCGACGAAGAGCGCGTCGAGGATCTCCACGCGATGTTCCGCAATAAGGGGGTTCGTGCAATCATCTGCGTGCGAGGAGGGTACGGAACGCCGCGACTCCTTCCCCTTCTTAACTACCGGCTGATTGCCCACAACCCGAAGATTCTCGCGGGGTACAGTGACATCACCGCGCTGCAACTCGCGCTTTGGAAGAAATGCCGTTTGATCACCTTCCATGCACCCATGCTCGGCGTGGAGATGGCAAACACCATTGATCCGTGGACGGAGGAGATGTTCTGGTCGCTCGCTACATCGTCAAAAAAAATTGGCAGCATCTCTCTTCCCATTCCCACCGACCCAACACCCCGGCCCCTGCATCGAGGCAAAGGAGAGGGGCGTCTTCTCGGCGGCAACCTCTCGATGGTCGCTTCCATTCTTGCAACACCCTACCAGCCCGACTTCACGGATAGTGTCGTGTTTCTCGAAGATGTGACCGAGGAACCCTACCGGGTAGACAGGATGATGATGCAACTCCGGAACGCTTCCATCCTATCAGCTTCTTCGGCAATCATGACCGGCCAATTCACCGACTGCACACCGCTGGACAAGAGTAAGCCATCTCTTACTGTAGACGAGATTCTCCAAGAGTCTGCGGCTGCAACCGGGCGACCGTTCCTTTCCAACCTCCCGTTCGGACACATCCCCAAGAAGATGACTCTGCCCATCGGCCTTCGCGTCCGGGTTAACGCCGGACAATGCACCATAGAGTATCTCGAGAGCGCCTGCAGTTCGACGCTCTGAAATCCCTGTTTTTCCAGCACTTTTGTTGCCTTTGTATGAAAATTGTGATAACTTTGTCCGTTGAATGATCACTCTAAGACGTTGAGTCGTATGCTGCAGCTCGCGGTGCTCGGATCTGGACGGGGTTCCAACTTCCAGGCGATACTCAGCGCGATTCAACGCGGGGAGTTGACAGGCGTCAGCATCAAGCTGGTCGTTAGCAACAACTCCGCAGCGGGCATACTAGAGATTGCACGAACACAAGGGCTCCCAGCACTGCATATCAGCCAGAAACAGTTTGCAACAGAAGGCGCTTTTGTTGATACAATGCTGGATGTGTTACGTGCGCACTCGGTGAATTTCATTGTGCTGGCCGGCTATATGAAGCGGCTCCATCCGCGCTTGGTGGCAACATACAAGAACCGGGTCATTAACATTCATCCCGCATTACTGCCGGAGTTCGGTGGGGAAGGAATGTACGGCATGCACGTTCATCGTGCGGTGTTGGCAGCCGGACGGCCAGTATCAGGTGCGACCGTGCATATCGTGGACGAAGAGTATGATCGGGGCCCGATCGTGCTGCAGCGTCAGGTAACTGTTGCACCCGATGAGACTCCCGAAAGCCTGGCTGCAAAAGTGCTCGCTGTCGAGCACGGGCTGTACCCCGAGGCGATACGGTTGTTTGCCGAAGGAAGAGTGACTGTCACAGAGCGTTCCATCGCTGTTCACACGTAAGGAGTCATCTTGCCCCACATTCACCGCGCCCTTATCAGCGTTTCCGACAAACGCGGTCTCTTCGAATTCGCTCACGCCCTGCACGCACTGAACGTCGAGATTATCTCAACAGGCGGCACCGCCGCTGCACTCACGGACCACGGCATCCCGGTAACACCGGTTTCCACTCTGACAAAGTTCCCCGAGATCCTCGATGGACGTGTTAAGACGTTGCATCCAATGATTCATGGAGGACTCCTCGCGGTCGCTGACAATGACCTTCACCTCCAGCAATTAAAGGAGCATGGGATCGAAGCGATCGACATGGTGGTCGTGAACCTCTACCCTTTCGAACAGACCATTGCACGCAATGGAGTTCCTCTGGACGAAGCCATCGAGCAGATTGACATCGGCGGGCCGGCCATGATCCGGTCGGCGGCAAAGAACTTCAAACACAAGGTGGTGGTAGTCAACCCCGACCGCTACACCACCATCATCAATGAAATGCAAGCGAACAACGGATGTGTTTCGGAGGCAACGTGCTTCATGCTTGCGCGCGAGGTGTTCCGCCACACGTCATCGTATGACGCGGTCATTGCCAATTACCTGGACCATCTCAATGAGGGGAATGAGAAATTCCCATCCTTGTTCCATCTTGCGTTGCGGAAGGAAGGCGACCTCCGGTACGGCGAGAACCCCCACCAGCACGCATCGCTCTACGGCAACTTCACGAATCTGTTCCAACCGTTGCATGGGAAAGAACTTTCCTTCAACAACATCGTGGACATTGCCGCCGCGGCAAAGCTTGTGGCCGAATTTGACGAGCCGACCGTTGCTATTATCAAGCACACAAATCCGTGCGGCGTCGGGTCCGGTTCAACATTGGCGGAAGCATACACCAAGGCGCTGGCCACCGATGCAAAATCGGCGTTTGGCGGGATCGTCGCAATGAACAGGCCGCTCGACATGGACGCAGCCGAGAAGATGAATGGGATTTTTCTCGAGGTCATAGTCGCCCCGGGGTTTCCGGATCCCGTGCTTGCCTTCCTCCGGAAAAAGAAGGACCGCAGGCTGATCCGGGTGACCGCCGACCTTCGGGCACTCGACGAGCTGGATGTGCGGAGTGTGCCGGGAGGCTTGTTGGTTCAGGAATCCGACCGGGCGCGCATTGGCCGTGACGACTTGCGTGTGGTGACCAAGCGAAAGCCGACCGAGGAAGAAATAAAATCGTTGCTCTATGCGTGGCGCGTCGCCAAGCATGTCAAGTCCAACGCCATTGTGTATGCCCGGCCCGACCGGACGATCGGCATTGGCGCCGGACAAATGTCGCGTGTGGACTCTGCGCGGCTTGCTGCATTGAAAGCAAAGGACGCCGGGTTGAGTGTGCAGGGAACGGCCGTCGCGTCCGACGCGTTTTTCCCTTTCGCCGACGGCCTGCTGGAGGCAATCCACGCCGGCTCAACGGCCGTTATTCAACCGGGGGGATCGATTCGCGACGACGAGGTGATCCGCGCCGCGGATGAACATTCTATTGCCATGCTCTGTACCGGCATCAGGCATTTCAAACACTAACTCTTTAACCGACTCTCCCCATGGGCTTCCTTAATCTCTTCTCGGCTGACCTCGCCATCGATCTTGGCACCGCCAACACTCTGATCCACATGCGGGGAAGGGGAATCGTGTTGAACGAGCCCTCCATCGTCGCATTCGATCGCAATACCAAGAAGATCGTCGCCATCGGCAAAGAGGCGCAGGAGATGCTGGGCAGGACACACCGCGACATCCGCACCATCCGCCCGATGAAAGACGGCGTCATTGCGGATTTTGAGATTGCCGAGGGGATGCTTCGCGAGTTCATCAAAAAGATCCACGCCAACTGGATGCCGAGCCGGCGGATCGTGATCTGCGTGCCGAGCGGTGTTACGGAGGTCGAGAAGCGCGCAGTGCGCGACTCCGCGGAACATGCAGGTGCAAAAGAAGTTCACCTCATCGCCGAGCCGATGGCTGCC
The DNA here is from genome assembly GCA_016844425.1 of Bacteroidota bacterium. The sequence continues at coordinate 7,116 of JAERML010000026.1, read as the reverse complement.
GCGATTGGCGTCGGACTGGACGTCGAAGCACCCGTCGGGAATATGATCGTCGATATTGGTGGCGGGACCACGGAGATTGCGGTGATCGCCCTCTCGGGTATCGTCAACGAAGAATCGGTCCGGATCGCGGGCGACGAGATGAACAACGCCATCGTCCAGTTCTTCAAGAAGAACCATAACATCCTGATCGGTGAAAGGACTGCCGAAGCGATAAAGTGCGAGGTAGGGTCAGCCATGCCGCTCAAGGAAGAAATCAGTATCCGCGTCAAAGGACGTGACTTGGTGAACGGCATCCCCAAGACCACCGAGGCGAGCTCGGTCGAAATCCGTGAAGCACTGAGCGAGCCGGTGGCTGCGATCGTCGAAGCGGTGAAGCTGACGCTGGAGCGGACGCCCCCCGAACTCTCTGCGGATATCCTCGACCGCGGCGTTATGTTAAGCGGTGGCGGGGCATTGCTCAAAGGACTCGACGAACGGATCCGTCTCGAGACCTCCCTCCCCGTCCACGTCTCCGAAGACCCACTCACAGCTGTCGTGCGCGGGACCGGCAAAGTTCTGGAGAACCTGAACCATTATTCGAAGGTCCTCATCAAGAGCAGGAGATACTGATGCCCTGCCGCAGCGTCACGCGTGGGACCGCACCATGAGACGCCTGTTCGACATAGTCATCCTCTTCAAAGAATACCTCCTGCTCGCCCTGTACGTCGTCATTGCCATTGCATTGATGGCGGTCAACGATACCACGCAGATCCGGACAATCCGTTCTCTTACTGTCGCCTCCATCGGTTTCCTGCAGGACGCGTTTGGATTCATCCCCAATTATTTTGAGCTTGCCCGCGAGAATAGGGCTCTGCGCGAGCTCAACGTGAGCCTCGCCGATGAGGTGAGCCGCCTTCGAGAAGCGCGACTTGAAAACCTCCGCCTCCAGAAATTGCTGGGCCTGAAGGAACAGTCTCCCCTCGTGTATGTCAGTGCAAATGTCACGGGACGGAACCTTCAGCTTCTGCAGAACACAATCACGATCGATGCGGGCGAGACGGACGGCGTGCGTATGAATATGCCGATTGTCACCGATGCCGGATTGGTTGGACGCGTGGTTGCAACCTCGGCGGGATATGCCATCGGGCAGATTCTTCTACATAAGGATTTCCGCGCAAGCGCCAAGGTCCAACGAGGGCGTGTCGACGGTATTCTTCTCTGGGAGGGTGGCCCGACACTTACTCTGAAGAATGTCGCAAAGACGCTCGATGTGCAGGTGGGGGACGCCGTCATCACCTCGGAATACAGCAGCCTGTACCCGCCGGGAATCAAAATCGGCGTGGTCAGCAAAACAAGCCAGGCACCAGGCGCGCTGTTTCAGACCGTCGAGATCACCCCCGGTGTTGATTTCTCCCGGCTGGAGGAGGTGTTCGTCGTTCTTCACCAGCCCGACTCGAGCCGTGCCGCGCTCGAGCAACAATTCTTGAAATAACTCTCCTCCATGCAGCGCATCGTTCTGTACACAGTCGTTTCCCTCGTTTTGATTATTATCGACGCAACGCTCGTCAAGTTTCTTGCAATTGCAGACATCGTGCCGGATATCCTCCTTTTGTGGGTGGTATACATAGCCATCCGTGAAGGGCAAATCGCAAGCACCACAGCGGGATTTGTTATCGGCCTGATTGTGACTCTCGCCGGTGGCGCCACGAACATGCTTGGCCTTGCCGCGCTTGCCAAGACAGTTGCCGGGTTCACTGCGGGGTACTTCTATAATGAGAACAAAACCTTCCAAACGCTGGGGGGGTACCAATTCCTCATTGCCATTGCCCTTGCGTCACTCGTCCACAATATCATATATTTTGTTATCCTCCTCCAGGGAAGTGGCACTTCCTGGAGCGGCGCGCTCATGCTCTACGGCGTCCCGACCACTCTGTACACCGTCGCCGTTGGGCTGATGCCCATGTTTGCGTTCGCGAGAAAATACATTTCTTAGCCATGGCCGTTCAGGACGACATTAATATTTACGGCAAGCGCCGGGTGATATACATCGCCATCGCTTTGATCTTCGTGGTCTTCATCGCCCGTCTCTATCAACTCCAGTTGATCTATTCCGAAGAGTACGGGAAAAAGTCGGAAGAGAACAGTATCCGGACGATCCCGAAGGAACCCGTCCGCGGATACATGTACGATCGAAACGGCAAGCTGGTCGTGGACAACCGCCCCGCTTTCACCGTCACGATCATGCCATTCGAGTTTCACAAAAAGAGCATCCCCCTTCTCGCCTCCATCCTCCTGGTGGACACATCGCTGATCAAGGAAAGGCTCAAGCGTGGGGAAGAATATAACCGGTTCGTTCCGGTGAAGATCCTCCGTGATATCGATTTTCGGGTTCTCTCGGCCCTCGAAGAATTCCGCGACCGGTTGCCGGGAGTTGACTACCAGATCGAATCGAAGCGGTACTACACCACCCCCGCAAACGCATCGCATATCCTCGGCTACACAAAGGAAATCTCCGAAAGCCAGTTGAAGTCGCTGGGCGAAGGATACTCTCAGGGAGATGTCGCGGGTTCGTCCGGGCTTGAAGCACAGTATGAAGGGGCGTTGCGGGGACAGAAGGGCGCCGAGTTCAGCACCGTGAATGTGCGCGGGCAGGTGGTGGGGAGTTTTGACAACGGCAGGCACGACATCCCTTCCATTGAAGGGGATGATCTCCAGTTGACGATGGACTTCGACGTGCAGACGCTTGCCGAATCTCTCTTCGTCGACCGGCGCGGCGCCCTCGTGGCCATCGACCCTCGCGACGGCGGTATCATCGCGATGGTCAGCAAACCGGACTACGACCTTTCGACATTCAGCGGCGTGACGCCGCCGCAGATCTGGCGTGCACTTAACACGGATGAATCGCGCCCGCTCTTTAACCGCGCCACGCTCACGCGCTACCCTCCCGGCTCTTCGTTCAAGATGATCCTTGCCGTTGCCGCCCTTGAGAACAAGGTCGTCTCGCCGAACTGGCGCATCCAATGTGGCGGATCGTTCCGGATGGGGAATAAGGTGTTCAAGGACCTGCACGTCCACGGCTCCACGGACATGCTGGAAGCGATCCAACGCTCATGTAATGTGTATTTCTATCAACTTATGCTCAAGGTTGGACTTGATCCGTGGGCACACTACGGTGCGGAGTTTGGCTTCGGGAAGTCGACCGGCATCGACATCTATGAAGAAAACCCCGGCCTCCTTCCCACCACCGAATGGATGAATAAACGCTACGGTGTGAACGGATGGACCAAGGGATTCCTGCCGAGCCTTGGCATTGGCCAGGGGGAACTCGGGGTGACGCCTATTCAAATGGCATGCTATGCGATGGCGCTCGCCAACAAAGGGACATATTATCAGCCGCATGCCGTTCATGCCGTCATCGACAAGGAAACGAAGCACACCAAGCTGATCCCTCACGGGAAACGTCAGATCTCGCTCCGTCCTACAACCTGGCAGGTGGTGCGCGAAGGAATGCGACGCGTTGTGCAGGAGCCCGGTGGGACCGCAGGACTTGCGCGCATCAAGGGGATCGAGGTGGGTGGCAAGACCGGCACATCCCAGAACCCGCACGGTAAGGATCATTCGTGGTTCATCGGCTTCGCACCGTACGATGATCCCAAAATCGCCATTGCCATCATGATCGAAAACATCGGCTACGGCGGTTCGTATGCGGCGCCGATGGGAGGGATGTGCATGGAGCAGTTTATTTTTGGCCGCCTCATCCGGTTTGACAAGAACAACGAGGTGAAGACCGCGCGCAATCCCGATTCGACGGCAGCGCGGCAACCTATTACTCAAGCACTGTCGCCGGAGAGCACTTCCACCGGGAACAGGGAATGAACCATGTCCTCGTACTTCGAAGAACATATCGACTACCGTACCGCTCTGATTGCCCTCGCGCTGGTGGTGATGGGTCTCGTCTCAATCTACAGTGCCACGTACGACGCGCAGGCATCGGACGTTTCGTACAAGCAACTCCTGTTCGCCGGGGCCGGTGCGGCACTCGTCACCGTGTTGATATTCCTTCCGTTCCGGTTCCTGCAATTCATCTCCTATCCGTCATACTTCCTGTCGATCCTTCTGCTCGTGTCCGTCTTGCTGCTCGGCAAGACAGTTTCCGGCTCGACAAGCTGGTTCAATCTCGGTCCGTTCCGTCTGCAGCCGTCGGAGTTCGCCAAAATCACAACGGTGTTGGCACTTGCCACATATCTTGCGCGGAGCGATGTGAACCTGCAGCGGTTCAAGGACCTCGTGGTGGCCGCCGGGATCGTCCTTCTTCCCGTTGCGTTCATCATGATGCAACCGGATACCGGCACGGCGATGATCTACATGGGAATGTTCTTCCCTGTCCTCTACTGGGGAGGTGCGAGCAAGTTCACGCTCCTGAGTGTCATCGCTCCGGGTGTTGCGGCCGTGGCTGCGTTGTTTGGCACCACGCCATTCCTGATTGCCGTGATTGTGTTAGGCGCTCTTCTTTATCTTACCAAGGAACACCGTATCGTTGCAGCGGTGGTGTTCTCGGTGATGGTATTCGTCGGGATTTCCGTTCAGTTCATTTACGATGGGCTGAAACCATACCAGCAAAAGCGCATTGCAACATTCCTCGACCCGAATGCCGACCCGCTTGGCGCCGGCTACAATATCCTCCAGTCGAAGGTTGCCATTGGCTCGGGTGGGTTGTTTGGCAAAGGCTATTTACGCGGAACGCAGACGCAACTCAATTTCATCCCCGAGCAATGGACTGATTTCATCTTTTGTGTCCCCGGAGAGGAGTTCGGGTTTCTCGGCGCGGCCACTGTGCTGATGCTTTTCATGGGTTTACTGATGGGCGGCGTGAAGATCGCCTCCGCAGTAAAGAACAAGTACGGGAGCTATCTTGCCATTGGCATCACGTCAATCTTTGCGGTGCACGTCGTCATGAATGTCGGAATGTCGCTGGGGCTGCTCCCTGTCGTCGGGGTACCACTCCCCTTTCTCAGCTATGGTGGCTCTGCTCTTCTCACGAATATGGCGATGGTAGGCATCCTGCTGAACCTTTATTCAAACAGAAAGGAATATTGACGTTGCGCTCTCTCCGGTCTCTGGTTCCCGGTTTTGAGTTTCCTTTCATACTCTCATAATCTCACACACCATCATGGCACGCAAGAAACGCGTCACCCGTCGCACCGTCAAGCATGCATCATCTCCCCGCAACTCCTCAGGCGCCGTGGAACTCCCCGCGGACCGTCTGCGCCGGCGGATCTCTCAGAAGGATCTCGGAATCGCCACGATGGAAGGAGTGGAGCCCGTCAAGGAGATTATTGGGCAGGACCGTGCGCTCCGTGCGCTCCGAGTTGGTCTTGAGATGGCACAGGATGGGTTCAATATCTTCGTTACCGGCTTGACGGGCACCGGACGAACCACCACCATCAAACGACTCCTGAAAGAGTATGAGCACCATCCCGCCGAGCTCACCGACAAGTGTTACGTCCACAATTTCCGTGACCCTGACGCTCCCATTATGCTCAGCCTCCCCGCCGGACAGGGGGTTACATTCAAAAAGGACATGGCAGCTTTTCTGGGCGAATTGCTGAAAGGCATCCCTGCCGCTTTCGAGAGCCGGCGCTACCAGGAACAGCGAAAGGCCATGCTTGAGCATTTCCAGAGCAGACAGCGAAGTGTGCTGAAGGATTTTGAAAAACGGGTTAAAGATCGCGGCTTCGAGGTTGTACAGGTGCAAGCGGGACCTGGGGTGCGCCCCGAGATCGCTCCCGTCATCGATGGGACTCCGGTGAACACCGAACAACTGCAGGCCAAGGTGGACGCCGGCGAGCTCAATCAGGAACAACTGAGCGCCCTCCTTTCGAAACAGGCAGAGCTGGAAGGACAGATGGACCTCATCATGCGTGAGATGAGGAATATCGAGCGGAAGGCCAAGAAGTCCATGGAAGACCTGAGCCACAAAATTGTTGTCCCGATCGTGGAAGAGTTGTTGGGTGACCTGAAGGAGAAGTACACCGGCAAGAAGGTACGGGAATATCTGGACGACGTGCAGGAAGATGTGATCGAGAACGTGCAGCGGTTCAACCAGAAGGACGAGCCGCAGTCTTCCGTGCTCGGCATTCAGATGCAGAAGGAAGAGGATGACTTCACGGAGTATCAGGTGAACGTTATCGTGGACAACGGGACGGACCACCGTCCGCCGATCATTATCGAGACAAACCCCCGGTACAAGAATCTATTCGGCACGATCGAGCGGGAAGTGGACCGGAACAGTATCTGGCGTACCGACTTCACACACATCAAGGCAGGCTCACTCGTTAAAGCAGACGGCGGTTACCTTGTGGTCAACGCGCTCGATGCTCTGATCGAGCCGGGCGTGTGGACCACACTGAAGCGCGTCCTCCGCAATGGAGAGATCGAGATTCAGCCGCTTGAATCCGGACTCTTCGGCGGCAGTTCTGCCCTCAAACCCGAGCCGATTGACCTGAGTGTCAAGGTTATTATGATCGGAGACGCGTACATCTACCGCATCCTGTATAACATGGATGATGACTTCAAGAAGATTTTCAAGATCCGGGCCGACTTCGACACCGAAATGCCGAACGAGGAGAAGTCGATTGGCAGCTATGTCTCCTTCATCAAGACGCTCTGTGATGATGAGAAGCTGACGGTGTTCGACGTCAGCGGCGTTGCGGAACTTGTTGAGTATGGCATCCGTCTGGCCGGCCAGCAGAACAAGCTCTCCACACGCTTCAGCGTCCTGGCCGATGTCATCCGTGAGTCCGACTACTGGGCGAAGAAGGAGAATGCACGCCAGGTCTCCGGCGCACACATCCGAAAGGCCATCGACGAGAGGATCGAGCGCGTGCGGATGGTGGAGGAGAAGATTCAGGAAATGATCATCGACGGGACGATCATGATCGATACCACGGGCGCGGTGGTGGGTCAGGTGAACGGTCTTTCGGTGTACGATGCAGGTGAGTACGCGTTCGGCAAGCCCACGAGGATCACCGCCAAGACCGGCATGGGACGGACGGGGGTCATCAATATAGAGCGGGAAGCAGAGATGAGCGGCCCCTCGCACAACAAAGGCGTCCTCATCCTGTCGGGCTATCTCCG
>JAERML010000169.1:6571-8833 GCA_016844425.1 Bacteroidota bacterium | reverse complement strand
GGTGCGCAGGACCGCGTTATTCATCTCGCCGCATGCCCATCCGGTCTGACCACTGATAAAGAAGACATCATTCAACTTTGCGAGCATGCCATGGAGCCCATAGTCAAAGCCCCCACCTCCATTACTCGTAGTCCGGATATACCCACCACCCCCTACAAAGCAGACGGAGTCAGCACTCTTCACAAATACACCATTCACGTCAGAACGGGAATCCGTATAAAACTTCAGCCCCTGCCACGCCACACCACCGTTTGTACTCTTGTAGCTGAACCCATCCACACCGACAACGTACACTGCCTGCCCTGAAGCGGAGACGGAAAGGATCTCACTCGTCCACCCGGCATCGGCGCAGCTCACCCAGTTTACTCCCCCGTTGGTCGTTTTCAGGAGAGTGCCCGCCGCACCGGCAACATATCCGGTTTGAGCGTCAACGAAAGCCAGCGCATTCAACTTCTGAGAAGTGCTTGACACTTGCGCGTTCCATGATGCCCCACCATCTGTCGTCCTGAAAAGAACACCACTATTCCCCGCCGTCCAACCATTCTGTTCGTCTGTAAAGACAATGTCCCTTAGTGTCGTGCCGCCGCTGAAACTTTGCGTGTCCCAGTTGCTTCCCCCGTTTGACGATGAATAGAATGCTCCGTTATCCCCCACTATCCACACATGGGCGATCATCGTGAAGACACTCCTAAGTGTCGCTGCACCCTGCGTCGAACTTGTCCAGGTTATTCCACCGTCAAATGAATGGAAAACGTTGCCATTCCACCCGACTGCCCAGACATCGATGCTATTCGGTGAATGAACGCTGTAGAAACCCTGACCAAACCCTATGGCAGCTGTCGCGCACACGAGTGCGACAAGAAAGGACAGATGCTTCCCCATGCTACTCCTCGTTGGTGAGATGGTGGTGTGGTTGAGAAATCCTTGCGATGGTTTCAACTTCTGCGATGCCGGCAACACGTTGGCGATGGAAGGTGCCTGTGAAGTGAGTAACGGTGATCGTCGCCGCATCAATCGTAGTCAGAGGTAAGGGAACAGTTGTACCGCGTTCAGTCAGCCTGCCAGTGGAGGGGATTCGACCGACTACTTCGGAACCCCGATGTAGCACAATTTCGCAATCCTGCACTCTAATCGAGGTTCCAACCTTTGAATTTCGCTTGATATTATACAGAACGAATTCCTTAACGTCAAGAGGAATTTCCCATGAGAGGCGGACAGAGGCCCCTTTTCGTTCGGCGGAGACCCAATTCACGGTATCGCCGCCCGTCTGCGCCTGTCGGTCTACAACGCGTTGCGGAAAGTAAAGGCTCTTCGCCCCCTCAGTAAGACCACGAGCATCGAATGACCCGCGTGGCAGCCAGCACATTTCGTCCCTCCACCAATCCGCTCGAAGTTGAACCCTGGAACGTGAGCAAACTTCCCGCTGGATGTCTGCAAGACTTTTCCCGTACTATCGACAATCTGCTCGAACAAAGGAACATCCGCCGGGACGTCCGGTTCGTGCACACCGCCCGAAGGGAACACGGGCACTTCCTTGACGAGGATGGAAGGATCCGGGAAGGCGCGATTCTGACGCTGGATATTCATGAAGAATCTGATCCTCGCCTTGTGGGTGATCTTCGGCGCGTCCGGCATCGGCTCATCAACGTCGCCATTGATGTAGATGTTCATACAATCAAAGCGAAATGCATCTGTCCTATAGTATGTGAGGGGATCTTCCGTTGGGGGAAGAATGGAGACAGGCCGTGGATACTGATCCTCAAGTTTTGGTGGCACTGGGCGTGCCTGCACGGGGTGCGGTTCCAATTCATGCGTCCCCGGAAAATCGACTAACTTCTGCAGCTGCCTCCCATCAAGCCCAATCTGATAAATGCCAAAATCTGCACCGTCGGTGGAGTAGGAAACGAGGAGGGTCGTGCCTTTCAACTGCACAGGATCAGTCGCGTACGGCGGCGCCACGTGCGGGGCACCGCGCAGAGACTCGTCCGATTTCACCCCAGCGATGTACCTCTCGAAGTCCGCGCCTTTCCTGAACCACCTGATGCCAGTCCCGCCTATCCTCTGCGTCAGCGACGTGTGGGGTGTGAAGGTGCTGAGCAACGTACCATCGTTCATCACCGCGGGCTTGTAGGTTTGGCTTCCAAACCGTGTCCTTGGGAACCCTGCGTACATCGTCAGTTCATTGCCGTCCGGGCGGATGGTTCCTGCATGCCACACATTCCCGTTATCTGTCGTGAGAATTTGCTGTGGATCGCGGGCAAG
>JAERML010000169.1:0-6561 GCA_016844425.1 Bacteroidota bacterium | reverse complement strand
GGATCGATGGTCGGTTCCTCGCCCCCGTTGCGTTCTGAGGTGATACGGTGGAGATCGGATCCATCAGCGTTCATCACATACAGATTGCTTGTGAGAAACTCACCAATGCTCGCGACCGAAGGGTGCCGTGTACTCGCAAGTACGATTCTTCCGTCTGGAAGCCAGCACGGATCAAAGTCGTCATACCGACCGAACGCCGGCGCAGCGGTGCCAAACTGGGAGAGATCAATCACCCTGTCAGTGAAGGTGAGTTGTCGGAATTCGCCGCCATCGGCATTGATCCGGAAGATCCGCCAGTTGCTGTCCGGATGCGCGAGTCCTGCGAAGAGAATCGTTTTTCCGTTCCACCCGACATCCGGATCGGCCACATCAAACAATCGGGTGGTATCAACCACCGCGCGCAGGGCTCCGTTACTCTCCCGTATCATCAAGCGGCCGCCGACAGCAATGGTTCGCAGCCGCGGCCCAAATCCCGGAAGATCAGCAAGAACAGTCTTGCCATGCGACATTACTGGATTTCTGGATACAAAGAGAATGGGTGGGAGGTCGGAATCATCTCCGCGATCACTGGAGTGCTTAGTCAAAATCGTCGCGACGGTGGGATGCTCCATTGCCTGCGCGTCTTCCGCATCTTTCGACCAAACCGTGAGGATGGAAAGGAATGCAAAGAGAACTGCAAGTGCTCGTGCTATTGTGAAAACAATTGGAGTAGCAACTCTCATCAATAGCGCTCGGAGTATTCGTTATAGGATAAATGGGAGAGAGAACAAGCGTCCACATCGGCAGCAAATGTGCTCTTTACGAAGATAGAGATTCGTAGGGGAAAAAGAAACAGGACTATAGACACCACCAAAATACGACGGGCGCCCGAAGGCGCCCGCGTCAAGACCCTGCCAAGAGCTTACCTCACGACTGCAGTCCCATACACCATTGCCTCAAGACGGGCAATACGCTCCTCCATCGGCGGATGGGTGCTGAACAATTTAACAATTCCTCCACCGCTGAGAGGGCTGACGATAAACATGTGCGCTGTTGCGGGTGTGGCGTTCATCGGAATTGCATGGGCAGCAGCATCGAGTTTTCTAAGTGCGCTGGCCAGCGAAAGCGGATTGCCTGCCGTTTGTGCGCCCCCTTCGTCCGCCAGGAACTCTCTCGACCGGGAGATTGCCATCTGAATCATCATCGCCGCAATTGGGGCAACGATCATCATAACGATTGCAGCAAGGGGATTGCCCCCTTCCCGATTATCCGAACTCCGGCCGCCGAAGATCATTGTCCATTGCGCGATGTTCGCAAGCATGCTGATAGCACCTGCGGCAGTTGCGGCAATTGTGCCAATGAGAATATCCCGATGCTTGATGTGGGCAAGCTCATGTGCAATCACGCCCCTCAGTTCATCCCGCGACAACGCACGCACGATTCCCTGTGTTACCGCAACGGCGGCGTGATTTGGATCGCGACCAGTGGCAAATGCATTGGGCTGTTCGGAGGGAATCATGTACAGCTTCGGCATCGGGATGTTGCCCCGCTGAGCAAGTTCTTGCGTCATCTGGAACAACGTCGGGTTATCCGTTGGCTGCAGTTCCTGGGCACCGTACATCCTGAGGACGATCTTATCGCTGAACCAATAGGAACCAAAGTTCATGACCGCTGCAAATATGAAAGCGATGAACATCCCATTCTGTCCACCCAGATACCCACCAACAAAGATAAGTAGCACAGTGAGTACGCCCATCAACAGGAATGTCTTCATGGTATTCACTTCTTCATCTTCCTTTCGCGAATGTTTAAACCGAACGATTCAGAGCTCCTGCCACATTTAACGCATTCCGATGTTGGCGGGTTCCCGTATTCTTCTTTCGTAAGATACACAAAAGCGGGGTATCGTTCAATGTAGCCACAAAGAGAAAACGGTCTACTCTAAGTTCATTCACCTGACAACATCCTCAAGCGCCTCGTGCAGACGCGGGAATCGAAACCTGTACGAATTCTCCAGCAACCGTGCAGGAATGACGCGTTGCCCCGTGAGAATTATTTCGGACATCTCGCCGAGCAAAAATTTCATCATGACAGCAGGAACCGGCGCCCACGATGGACGGTGGAGCGCGCGTCCCAGCGCTGAGCAGAATTCTTTCATCGTAACTGGCTCAGGTGCTGTGACGTTCACAGGACCCGATAGATCTTTGTGCGTCATTGCGAACAGCACCGCACCGACCACATCGTCGCGATGTATCCACGAAAACCATTGCGTTCCCGACCCAATCGGTCCGCCAAAGAAAAGCCTGAATGGAAGCAGCATTTTTGCAAGCGCACCACCATCGTCTCCAAGCACAACGCCTGTCCGCAGTGTAATCACCCGGACACCAAGCGGCTCTGGTTTGAATGCCTCGCGCTCCCATCTTTCCACCGTTTCGGCAAGGAATCCCGTCCCGGCTGCACTCTGTTCAGTCACGGAACCCTCCGGGACATCTCCGTAAAAGCCGATTGCTGATCCATTGATAAGTACGGCTGGTTTTTTCTTTGCAATACGGACAGCGTTCACGATTGCTCGGGTGGCATCTACTCTGCTCCCAATGATGCGTTCCTTCTGATCTCGCGACCATCGCTTTCCTCCGATGGACTCGCCCGCAAGATTCAGGACCGCATCCGCACCATCAATTTCCGATTCCCACTCCCCTAAAGATCGGGCATCCCACACTCTTGTCTGAACCCCAACTGGTAACATGGCACCTCCGATACCCGCCTGCCGTGTGAGCACCACCACTTGATGCCGTCCTTCAATCAAAGCCGGCAGCAATGCCCTGCCAATGAATCCAGTTCCTCCCGTGACAACAACTTTCATGGCAGCGTCTCCTGCGTTGTTAAACGTTTTGAATGAACCGGCGACCGAACAGACACGGGCTTAGCGCCAAGCATGGTTTGTACAGTGCTGGCTCGGAAGTCAAAAATGGCCTCGAGATGTTTCCTGATCATGAGTCTATGCATCTATTCTCCCACCGCGCCGAATGGAAGTGCGTAGCGAACGACGTCTGTCATTTTGGAAGATTATATCAGCATGCGAACAGACTGCGAGGAGTACGGTGTAAAAAAGAGGGTATTTGACCCCCCCTAAGGGGTCCCTAGATTTTCTTGAGGAACAGAATCCCTAACGGCGGGAGTGTTAAAGAGAGAGAATGGTCTCTTCCGTGCTGGGGAATCGGGTCAGACACAACTTTCCCTCCATTCCCCAAGTTGCTGCCGCCATAGGTTTCTGCGTCGCTGTTCATGAGTTCTCTGTAGACCCCCGGATTCCTGACGCCGATGCGGTATCCTATTCGCGGAACGGGCGTGAAATTGCAGACCACAATAACGGTTTCCTTTTCGTGCACCGATTTGCGGTCGAACGATATGATGCTACCGGCTACGTCCTGGAAGTCGATCCAGTCAAAGCCGGTGTAATGAAAATCAACCTGATGCAATGCGGGCTCTGCCGCGTAGAGGCGGTTCAAATCTTCGAGCCACCTCATCACCCCTTTGTGCGTGTCGAAATCGAGCAGGATCCAGTCCACGCTCTTCTCGTGGTTCCACTCATCCCATTGACCGATCTCCGCACCCATGAAGAGGAGTTTCTTTCCTGGAAAACCATACATCAACCCATACAACAGGCGGAGATTGGCAAACTTCTGCCAGACATCACCGGGCATCCTGCTTAAAAGAGAGTGTTTTCCATGTACCACCTCATCATGAGAGAGTGGGAGGAGAAATCGCTCGCTGAAAGCATAGAGCAACGCAAAAGTGAGATCGCGGTGATGATGGGCCCTGTGGATGGGGTCTTTCGAAAAGTACTCTAACGTGTCGTGCATCCAACCCATGTTCCACTTGAGATCAAATCCGAGTCCGCCATGCTCCAGGGCGTTCGTAACACCGGGCCACGAGGTGGATTCCTCTGCGATCGTCAGGACACCGGGGTGATAGTCGTGGACGACGCGGTTGAGATGCTTTACAAATTCGACCGCTTCAAGGTTCTCTCGACCGCCGAACTGGTTCGGCAACCATTCTCCTTCCTTAGTCCATCAATGTGGTACTTCTCAATCCAGAACAGAGCGTTGCTGATAAGGAAGTTCTTCACTTCATGGCGGCCATAGTTGAAAATGAACGTTCCCCAATCCTGGTGCTCACCTTTGCGCGGATCTGCATGCTCGTAAAGGTGGGTTCCGTCGAACTGGGCCAGGGCATACATGTCTTTCGGGAAGTGGGCGGGCACCCAGTCGAGAAACACACCGATGCCGTTCTGATGACAATGGTCTACAAGGAACATGAAGTCTGAGGGTGAGCCGAACCTGCTGGTGGGAGCGAAATAGCCGGTTACCTGATATCCCCATGAGGCATCGAACGGGTGTTCCATCACAGGGAGAAACTCCACGTGTGTGAAACCGACCTTCTTCATATACGTCACGAGACGGTCCGCAATCTCCCGGTACGAAAGCCATCGGTTGTTCTCACCGCGTTGCCATGAGCCAAGATGCACTTCGTACACTGACATTGGTCGGCCGAGAGGGTCAGCACTTTTTCGTTGCGCGATCCACGCATCGTCCTTCCATTCGTGGCCGGTAAGGAAGTTCACCTTGGATGCCGTTAGCGGCCGGAGCTCCATTTCAAACCCATACGGATCCGCCTTGTCTAGAACAAACCCTTGCTGGGTCTTGACCTGGAACTTGTATAGTTCCCCCTCCTTCAAACCCGGAACAAAAATCTCCCAGATGCCCGAGGAACCCAGCGCTCGCATCGCATGGCTCCGCCGGTCCCAATTGTTGAAAGACCCGATCACGCTGACACTTCGCGCTGCAGGCGCCCATACCGCAAACTGAACGCCACCGATCCCGCTCACTTCCGCAAAATGCGCCCCTAGTTTGTCATGGATCCTGTGATGGTCTCCCGCGTTAAATAAGTACATGTCAAAATCTGAGAGCGTGGGCATGAAGGAGTACGAGTCGTTGAAGACCTCCACACCACCCGAAGCTGTGGTTTTCTTGAGTTGGTAGGGAAACTCTCGGCCGTGGGGAGAAACGCACGAATAGCCACAGCCCTGGCGCCGCTATCATCAATCAGGTGTGGTCCCAGAACCCGAAAAGGGTCGTAGTGATCATTGAAGATGACCCGGTAGACTTCATCGATGGGGGCTGTCGTATTCATAGTCGAAAAGTGTTGGCGAAGGAGTTCGTTAGTCAACGAGGGCAGGCATCGCTCACCTCTGGAAATATAGCCGAAAGCAAGGGAAAGTCAAAACTCCGCAATAGTGCGATGAAGATATCACGGTTTCTAGGTCGATGAGCCGGACTTCCCCACCGGCTACCGGACGTCATCCACGATAACGAATGAGGTCTTCCCCGCACGGATGGCCACAACTTCCTCCCTGAGCTCATAGCCACCATCCGATGAGCGAATGGAGATTGTATGTTTCCCGGGTGCAAGATGGATCCTTGCCAACTGAATCTCGCCGGGGAGGGTTCTCCACGTGCGTGTGTCCGCTTGCTCCGTTGCTCCCACGAACAGGTCGATCGCAATAGAGCCGAGAATATTCCGGACTTTGCTATTGCTGTCCTTCTTCAGTTCCGCCTTTGCTTTTTCTGCGGCGAGAAATTTCAGGACTGCGCGGCCACCACTCTTCAGATAGATCAACCCGAGCCTGTCCTCAAGTGTCTTGCCGGCTATTGCAGTGATATCTTCCGCAACAACAGTCCTTGAATTGACCGTATCATTTGATAATGCAATTGACACGTTGTAAGAACGGTTGCCCCTGTGGCGGGGCCGAAACTTTGGGAGGGCTATCTGAAACGTGTGCAACGTTCCTGAAGAGTCCGGAATGGTCACAGTCGCGCGCTGTTCCTCCTTGATGGGCCCTTTTCCTGCGTAGGCAATGACAAGCACACTCCCCTTTTCCCGGTCGGTCCTTGTGAACTCTCGCCCTCCCAACTTCTGATACATGTCTTTCTCTTCGGTAAAAGAGAGAAGCGTCGCTGCGCGAACAAGATCATCGAGAAGAAATGGAGGCGCTGGGGTGCCATATTCTTTGGAATAGCTCTGATAGGTCTCGTAGGCCTTCCGATAGGAGATGAACGCGTCGTTCAGTTCTCCGCTGGACTCGTACAAAGCACCCGCAATGTAGCGGATGAAAGCATCCTCCTGGTACGTGTTCTTCCCTTCGTTCTTCCCTTCGTACTGCTTCGCGTACTCACGAAGTTTGAGATCGACCTTTCTGGCTTCAACAAGAGCATCGTCTTCAAGGCCTTCCTCCGCATAGTTCAGCGCCAGGAAAACATTGATCAGGACTTTCTCAAAGTCCTCCCCCTCGTACGGCAGGATGTTGTCGTTCAGTACAAACGAGAGGGCCGCCAGGCTCACGCTTTTCGTGTAAAGATCTTCAATTTCTTTCTCCGCCGCAAAAAAATGGCGCGTGCTGGAATCCGATTCGCCGGCATAATGATACAACAGACCAAGATCGAGATTGTACAGGACGGTGCTCTTGTGGCCATAGGCGGATTCATTCTTTCTTACCTCTTCAATCGCCTGGACGTATTTCAC
>JAERML010000168.1 GCA_016844425.1 Bacteroidota bacterium | reverse complement strand
CGGAGGAGACGTAGCGTCAACCCGGCGTAGACCGAGCTATCGAGAACAGAGAATGAATGTCGGAAGTAGGTTGTGATGAAGTTGCCTGAGTTGCATGCCGGCGCGCTTGGGCCGCAGTTGACCACGGTCGCCTCCGGTCGGCCTTCTGATGCATCGCCGTACCCGAGTTCAGCCGGACCGGCAGGCCATACGCTATCGTCAAAAAACCGGTCACGCCACGCCGTTCCCTGATTGGACCCATCAGCGAGATAGTTCCACACAGATCCCACCGGAACAAGTATTGTGTCCGCAGAGAGTGTCGGGATTGAGCCGAGGACATATGTGTCGATGAGCGTACCACCAACGGCATAGAAGCGGAAGACCACGCTGTCGACAGTTGCATCTGCACGCAGCGCCCCCCAGTTGCTGTTGTACCGGATGACGCTGCCCGGCTCGACCGTCGCAAAACCGTTGAGGCTTCTTCCCCCTGCGCCACAGACCATGTAAGGGAAGCCGTTCTTCATGATCCGCTCGTAATGATGCTCATGTCCGTTCAGCACGGCGTCGGCGCCCCACATCTGGAACGGCCATTGAAGGGCGGTGTTGTTGCCACGTGCCGCCGAGGTGTACGGCGGATGGTGGAAGTAGACGATGTTCCAGGGAGATGTCGACGCTGCAAGCTGCGTCTGCAGCCATTGTCCCTGCACCGAGCCGGCTGTGATCCCATCGGGTTCCCGCGGATCACTGGAGATCACAAAAAAATGGACGGGACCTTCGACGAAGTCGTAGTAGCGCTCGTTGCCCGGAAGCTCGAAGTAGGACTCCCACCCGGCAATGCCTGCGTCCCAATCATGATTGCCGACCGAGGGAAAGAACCTGTTCGTTGCGGAGCTGGAGCCGGCCCAGGCACTGCCGCTTCCGGCAGGATACCTGATGAACTGATGATAGTACTGACCCACTGCGCCATCCCACGCGGGATAGTGGTTCGGCGGAGCCGGCGTTGGATTCGTGTAGTTGTTGTCCCCTGTAGTGATCACGAAGTCCGGGGTCCAGCTTTGAATAAGAGCGGCAACGTTGCCTGAGTTGGGAGGAGTGTCCCCGTAGTCGCCTACAATGGCGAAGCGAACAGGAGTCTGTGCGAGGATCCCCGACGTCCACCAGAGTGCTGCCAACAGCACGGAAGAAAGACGGTAGGATATCCGTGTGATATTTCGATGGATCATTGTTCCCCCAACAAACAGTGTGTCTCAGCGAACAGTACAAACTTCCAGCCGCATGGATGATACGGCTCGGCGTCGCCAAATTCAAGGAACGAAAAACAAAGGGCCTTCCACTCGTTGAAAGGCCCTCAATGTCTGCTCCTCCGGAGAATGCCGCCTACAGCAGATCCTTAATCATCTTCTCAAACGCCGCCTTGTTGAGATACCCAAGATGCTTATTCACGATGTTACCTTTCTTATCTATGACAAACGTCGTCGGGATGGCCTCAATACCGCCATACGCATCCGCGAGGTCACCATCGCCGACCACAACGGGATAGGTGATCTTGTACTTCTCGACAAAGGGTTTCACTTCGTTCCAACCGCCCCTGTCAAGCGATACTCCCACAATCTCCAACCCCTTCGGTTTATACTGCTTGTACACATCGAGAAAGCCGGGAATCTCTGACCGGCACGGCCCGCACCATGTCGCCCAAAAGTTGAGCACCACGACTTTCCCCTTCAGCTTCGCGAGCTCGACAACCGAACCGTTCGAGGACTTGAGACTGAAGTTGGGGGCCTTGTCTTGCGCGAGCGCGGAGAGGCATGTGAAGGTAACAAATAAGGGGAGCATCAGAAACCGAATACCTGTTTTCATGGTACGTCCTATCGTGAATGGAATGGGGAAACAGTGTACTGCCTATAACCAATCTCGCCTGCAAAAGGTTTCCGGTGGTGGTATCTCCGGTCATGCCGGTAGATTGCGAAAGACTCCCTTGAACTTCTTCCAACCCTGGAGCTCCATGATTGTGGTGAACGTTATCCGGATCCGCCAGAGGGCTTTGCTCATCATGGAGCCCCTACCTGGTATCAGCTGCTCACGTTGGTTCTTTTCGATCACGTCCGCTGGATAGAAGACAAGCGTCTCCACCTCACCCACACCCTCGAAGTTCTCCTTTCTTCGCTCCGGCTCAAGCCCGAAGAATCCTTTCATGAACGAGAAGATGGGGTCCGTCATCATGACGTACTCCTTGGAGGGGACCGAGTTCTTCAGCATCCTGTGCACGAGGATCACATCGATCCCGAAAAGCTTTTCGAACTGGGCAATCCGTTCAATGCCAACGTCTCCACAGTGAACGACCTGTTTGAGCTTCAAGTCGCCCACACAGTCACAGGCATCGCAGGAGCAGGTCTTCACCTGATTGATGGCATCGATCTCTTTGTAGAACGCAGTGAAAAACCGCACCATCAGAGATTTCACCTGGTCGGCCACTGCGGAGGCATTGCTTTCCGAGGAAAGAGCATAGAAGAACACCGCATCGCCTTCCAACTCAGCGACTTTCAGCGGAGGACGGGACGCTTGCATCAATGCTTTCAGGAGGCGGACGACAATCTGCTTGGCATGACTCGTCGCGATGGCATGCTGTCGCATGAACCTCGTGTAACCGCTGATGTCGGCAATCAGGAGAATCGCTTTGGGGGTGTCGGCCATGAAACGCTTGTACGATGAACGAATAAGACTTCGACTACAACATCATGAGTCTGTGAGCGGTACGTCAGACTATCTGAGCAGCAGCAGCTTCTGCGATGTCTCAAACCTCCCGCTTACAGTGGGCCCGGGGTTTAGTCCCGGCGCGGCAACCAGCCGGACGATGTACATTCCACTTGCCAGGTTCGATCCGTCGAACTGTACCCTGAACGTCCCCTCCCGTCGCTCGTCATTCACCAGCGTCTGAACCTCTCTGCCGAGCAGATCATACACGAGGAGCGTTACCCGAAAAGGCGTCGCGGGATCTTCCACCCCTCCACGGATCGCATACTCGATTGTGGTTTGAGGGTTGAACGGATTGGGGTACACAGAAAGCAGAACGAATGATTCAGGCAGCAGCGGGTGTTCAGGAACATCCGTTGGCAACTGACGTGAATACTTGTACACCGTCTGACCAACGGCATAGCCAAGAGTGTCGTTGATAATCCTGAATCTGTTGACCCGGACGCCGAAGGGCTCCTGGAACCATGTGTCTCCCCCATCGGTGGTTCCGTAAGTAGGAAGCGTTGAGTTTCCGCCGATCCATCCCTTCGTTGCGGAGGAAAATCCAATCCCCTGAACATAGTAGGCGGTCGGAAGGAACTGTTTCTCGACCCATGTGACGCCACCATCCGTTGTTTTCAGAAACGTCACGGGTGCGCCGCTGTTCCGTTGCAGTGAAACGTATCCAACCTGTCGTGTCGGGAAGTTGATCTTCCAGCACCATTCTCCGAGCCTGCTGGTTGTGTACCGGATCTGCCAGGTGTTTCCTCTATCTGATGTAAAGAGGACCACCCCGCTCGAACTCGAATTCACAGGCCCTGTATGGCCCACCGCAATCCCGGAGTCTGGTGTGAAGAAGTAGCAATCGAGCAGACCCATTGCGAATGCGCTCATGTCCCGCCGTTCCCACGTGTTACCCCCATCCGTGCTGCGCACGAAGAATGCGGGCCCCCGAACGCGCCCGACGGCATAGACAAACGAATCGGCAATGGTGGTGATGCCACACAGGCCGCGGGGTTTGCCGGGGAAAATGTTGTTGTTGGCAAACCAGGAAAGTCCGCTGTCGGTCGTCTGATAGATAATGTTTGTGTCTGTGGCTCCGCCGAACTCCTCCGTCCCGAGATTGCAGGCCCAACCGCGGAGTGAATCGGCAAACGTAAGACACCGGAAATAGATCGTGTTGTTGTTGAACTGTTGTGCCCACGTTCCTCCCCCGTCGGATGTCTTCCAGATCTGGCCAAACCCATTGGCAATCCAGCCTAGCGTCAGGCTCAGGAAAACAGCATCATCGATCCGGGAACCCCCGACATTGGGGGCTGCAGGCAACGAGCGCCAGGCTGGTTGGGGTTGCGTGTGCAGGAAAAAAGGGAGAAGGCTGACAAGACAGGTTAGAGTAAGACGACGGAGGCCCATGCAGTGTTTTGGTGTGTGAATGAACGCCTAACGGTGGCAACAAATTAGGAAGAACGGCGGGAATGTGCAAGCCGCAAAGGTGCTACTCGTACCGGAGGGATTCAACGGGATCCACTGACGCAGCCTTGCGCGCGGGGAAAAATCCGGCGAGGAGACC
>JAERML010000167.1 GCA_016844425.1 Bacteroidota bacterium | reverse complement strand
CGTAGCCGGTACCTTTCCTGAGTTCAAACCAACGAAGTGTGAAGTCAATATCAACACCTTGCTGGCCTCGCAGAAGATCCCGCTCCTCAAGGAGGGCTGCAACATCACAGGCAAGGGGGCCGAGAGCGAGTTCCTTGCCGCGAATGAGCATATGTGCCAGACGTGGATGAACAGGAAACTCGGCCATCAGGCGGCCGTGCGGTGTGAGGGTGCCGACATCGTTCAGCGCGCCGAGTGTTCGCAGCAGGTTTCTTGCCTGCGCGAGATGGGGCTGTGGCGGTTGGTCGAGGAATCGAAGCCCGTCGCCGTTGCCTGCACCCCACCGCGCGAGCTCAAGGACGAACGGAGCCAGATCCGTGCTCAGAATTTCCGGAAGCTGGTGAGTTGGAAGCTGCTGCTGTTGGGTTTCCGTCCAGAGCCTGTAACAAACACCAGGATGTTGACGACCAGCTCGTCCGCGACGCTGGTCGGCGGTAGCGCGCGAGACGGGCGTCGTGACGAGTCCCGACATCCCGCGGCGTGGGTCGAAACGCGCACTCCGGGCAAGGCCGGCGTCGATCACCACACGCACACCGTCGATCGTTAGACTTGTTTCAGCGATGCTGGTTGCGAGGATCACCTTGCGGATGCCATGTGGTGCTGGCGCGAGTGCTGTGCGCTGTGATTCATCGCTCGCATCGCCATACAGTGTGTGGAGGGAGACATCGGGAGACAGTCCATCATTGCGGAGGATCCGTTCAACCCTGTGGATCTCGCGCTGGCCTGGGAGAAAGGTAAGGATGCCGCCGGGTGTCTCGCTGAGCGCGCGCCGGATAGTTTCAGCCACCTTTCGTTCGATAGGGCCGTGGTGGGGAAAAGAAAGATAGCGGGTGTCCACGGGGTAACTCTGTCCGGTGCTCTCCACCACGGGTGCATCGTGCAGAAGACGCGAAAGAGCCACGCCGTCCAGCGTTGCAGACATCACAAGCACGCGCAAGTCGTTGCGGAGATTTTCTTGCACTTCGAGCGTCAGCGCGAGGCCGAGGTCGGCATGGAGGCTCCTCTCATGGAACTCATCAAACACAACGACCGATACACCGGGGAGGTCCGGCTTCTCCTGCAGCATTCGGGTCAGCACTCCCTCCGTCACCACCTCAATCCGCGTTGTCCGGCTCACGCGGCTGTCGCCTCTCGTCCGGTATCCGACTGTTCCTCCCACGGTCTCACCGCGAAGGGAGGCCATGAATTCCGCTGCACGCTTTGCTGCCAGTCTTCGCGGCTCCAGCATGATAAGACGCGCTCCGTCCATCCACTTTTGTTCGAGAAGCGCAAGGGGGACCCTCGTAGTCTTTCCCGCTCCGGGTGGAGCGGAGAGGACTGCCGACCTCGATGTTTGGAATGCGTCGAGGAGCTGAGGAATGACCGGATCGATGGGGAACGTTCGAATCATGCGTCTTCAAAATTGAGAATGCCTCGTAGTAAGGAATGCAACGCTTCACACATTGTCAATGAAGGGACCTCGCCCGTGGCACATTCCGTTGCTTCTGCGCGCAGGTTTTGGTATATTGGGCGTGGAATTTCAGGGACGCTTAGCTCAGCTGGTTCAGAGCGCCGCCCTTACAAGGCGGAGGTCGTAGGTTCGATCCCTACAGCGTCCACTCATCACGTGGCCCCGATAGAAAAAAGGGGTCCTCAATTCGTTTGCTGCTCGTCGATTGTTCCCAACCTGTTCCTGACACGAGGAATGTCCATGCATATCGCAAAGCGGATGAAGACACTCGGGACGGAGACCGCGTTCGAAGTCCTGGTGAAAGCCAAAGCGCTCGAGGCGCAGGGGAAGCACATCGTTCATCTCGAAATTGGTGAGCCGGATTTCGACACGCCGGCGAACATCAAGGGTGCAGCGAAGAAGGCCCTCGACGCCGGGTTCACGCATTACGGGCCGGCTCCCGGACTTCCCGATCTGCGGAAGGCGATTGCCGACTTCATGACGAAATCCCGTGGCGTCGAATTCAGTCCGAATCAGGTCGTCGTCACCCCCGGTGCCAAGCCGATTATGTTCTTTGCCATTCTGGCGTGTGTGGATGAAGGAGATGAGGTGATCTATCCGAATCCGGGTTTCCCCATCTATGAATCGGTGATCAACTTCGTTGGTGCTACGGCGGTTCCGCTCCCACTGAAGGAAGAGAAGGAATTCCGCTTCGGCATCGAAGATCTCCGGAAGCTCGTCACTTCCCGGACACGCATGCTGATCTTGAATACCCCACAGAATCCCACCGGCGGAATCCTGACGCGGGAGGATCTGAAGAAGATCGCGGAACTTGCCGTGGAACGTGACCTGATTGTCCTCTCCGACGAAATCTACTCCCGTATTCTGTACGATGGGTTCCAGCACACGAGCATCACTGAGTTTCCCGGCATGGTGGAACGGACAATTATCCTCGATGGCTTTTCCAAGACGTTTGCCATGACCGGTTGGCGGCTTGGATTCGGAGTGATGCCGGAGAGCCTCGTCCCGTTTGTTTCCCAGTTGCAGATCAACAGTAATTCATGTACTTCCAGTTTCACCCAGATGGCCGGCGTGGAAGCTCTTATAGGACAGCAGAAGGATGTGGAAGTGATGGTGCAGGAATTCAAGCGACGTCGCGATGTGATCGTGGATGGCCTGAACGCGATTCCGGGCTTTCGCTGCCATCGTCCGTTGGGTGCATTCTATGTGTTCCCAAATACTGCTGGCACGGGCAAAACCTCGCGCTTCCTTGCAGACTATCTCTTGAATGAAGCGGGTGTCGCATGTCTCTCCGGCACAGCCTTTGGCCGGTTTGGCGAAGGCTTTCTCCGCTTCTCGTACGCAAACTCGGTGGAGAATATCCAGCTCGCCTTGGAACGGATCAGGAAAGCAATACAGCACCTCTAAGTCTTCCATCCCCAGCGCGTCCTCGGCGAAGGTCAAACGCATAACACATGCCATCTCCCAAGATACCGCCGCAAATACTTCCACGGAAGGGGTTGCAGGAAACCGCGGGGAGCCTGACTCCCGATATCGATCGTCTTGCACCGCTGGAATCGAATCTTATCATGGAAGGCGAGCCCGGCGTCGGGAAGCGTTTCTGCGCGTACCTGATTCATATGAAGCGGCAACGCGGGAAAGCAGCGAGTTTTGTTGAAGTAACCCCTGAAATGTCAGAAGAGGAGATGAAAGTAATCCTCTTTGATGAAGATCGGCGGCGGCAGGAAGGGGTGTTAGGACGCCCCATTCCAAGGCTCGATCTTCACTCCACCCTCTTCATCCGTCGGATCAATCAATTCTCGCTCCTGGAACAAACCCGTCTTGCCCGGTTCCTCATTCAAAATGAAGCCAATGCCGTGCAAGGCAAACCCGCAATTCGCGTGATTACGTCGACCCCCATTCCCTGGCCCGAGGTGATACGGGGAAAAAACCTCGTGGATTCCCTCGCCCAACACATGGCCGGGTTCGAGCGCTTCATGATTCCGCCTTTGCGTGAGCGAAAACAGGACATCCCCGGCATCGTCCTCACGATCCTGCGGGAGTTGCCAAAGAAACTCGGCGTGCGCGAACTTCGCGTCGATGCAGAGACACTGGCGATATTGGCGCGGCACCAATGGTGGGACAATGTGCGGGAACTCCGTCTTGTGATTGAGGAGTCGGCGGTCACCTCGGCAGATGACACGCTTCTCCTGCCGGCGAGATTCTTTGATGAATCGGAGATGGTGTTTGATCTCATGCGCTCGCTCCAATCCGGGAAGCGGAGCTCGATTGAAGACGCGCTGGGGTTTCTGGAGAAGACCATCGTTCAACGAGCACTGATGCACTGCGGGTTCGACTACGGAAAGGCGTGCCGTCTTCTCAACCTAACCGAACAAAACCTCCGTTACCGGATTAAGAAGCACAGCATCTACGTCCCCGCCGGCGAGAAGTAGCCTACCCGCCGATGCCCCACCGGCCGGCAACTCGCGTCAATAGCTGTGAGATAACCAGCACCGCGACGGCTTTCAACGGCTGCACCGGCATCGGGATTCCATAGAGGAATGCAGTCGTAATTTGCAACAGACCAAAACAGATCAGGATGCTTGTCTGTCCGCACCCGATGCGAGGATGATTCCTACGATCAACGGGAGGCTGGTACCGATGTCGCCGAATGAGTCCGCAAGTTCATTCCTATCAAACCGGATTCGCGGTGCAAACCAGGAAGCGAGATGTGCAAGAACGGGATGGGACATTCGTGAATGCGTGATGTCGGCAGAGGGAACGAACAATGGTGTCATCATACTGACATTCATTCAAAAGTTCAACC
>JAERML010000166.1 GCA_016844425.1 Bacteroidota bacterium | reverse complement strand
CGTCAGCTTGCTGAGTTGTGGAGGACGGATGAAGCGACAGTGCGAGCATTGCGGAAGAAGCTCAGTGTGGTTCCAGTATACAAGACCGTGGATACCTGTGCAGCGGAGTTTGCTGCAGAGACACCCTATCACTACTCAACGTATGAGGTAGAGAACGAGGCGCACCGATCGGACAGGAAGAAGGTGATCATCCTTGGCGGGGGACCCAATCGGATTGGCCAGGGGATCGAGTTTGATTATTGTTGCGTACATGGTGTGATGGGGTTGGCCGAGGAAGGCTTTGAGACCATCATGGTCAATTGCAATCCGGAGACGGTCTCCACCGACTACGACACGACGGACAAGCTCTACTTCGAGCCACTGACGCTGGAGGATGTCCTGCACATCTGTGATCTGGAGAAGCCCGATGGGGTGATCGTCAGTTTTGGGGGTCAGACGCCGCTTAAGCTCGCAAAAGCATTGGAGGCCAATGGTATCAGAATCCTCGGCACGTCCACGGAAGGAATTGATCTCGCAGAAGACAGGAAACGGTTCGGCAAGCTATTGGATGAACTGGCGATTCCATGTCCGCCGTACGGGACCGCGTCGAATCTCGACGAAGCTCTGCAGGTAACTGCAAAGATCGGCTACCCGGTGCTTGTCCGTCCATCCTACGTCCTCGGTGGGCGCGCAATGGAGCTCTGCTACGAGGACGATCGATTGCGGGAGTACATGCAAAAGGCTGTGAATGTCTCTCCCGAGCATCCCGTGTTGATCGATCGTTTCCTTGAGGATGCATATGAGTTCGACGTGGACGCCGTGTCGGACGGAGAAGATGTCTACATCGGCGGGGTCATGCAACACATTGAGGAAGCGGGGATACACTCCGGCGATAGTTCGTGTGTCCTGCCGCCATATTCCATCACTCCTCCCCAGCTTCACACAATCATCACCTATACCCGCAGGCTCGCGTTGGCATTAAAGGTCGTTGGTCTTGTCAATGTCCAGTACGCAATGCGCCAGGGGATCGTCTATGTGATTGAGGTGAATCCCCGCGCCTCCCGCACCGTTCCGTTCGTCAGCAAAGCGACGGGCATCCCGCTGGCTAAGATCGCTGCCAAACTGATGGTAGGAAAGAAGATCAAGGATCTGCAAATCCAAAGCCATGGCTGGGCGAAGCATGTGGCGATCAAAGAGTCCGTCTTTCCGTTCTCGAAATTCCCTCAGGCGCGCCACTTCCTTGGACCGGAGATGCGATCCACCGGTGAAGTGATGGGTATTTCGAACAGTTTTGGCGTGTCGTTTGCGAAGGCCTCGATCGCGGCGGGGAATGAATTGCCACAGTCGGGGACCGTGTTTGTCAGCCTGAATGATTTCGACAAGCGGGAGCGGTCGGTGAATGTCGTGCGCAGCTTTGTTCGGCTTGGTTTCAACATCATAGCCACCGAGGGGACCTCGACCTTCCTCAAGAAACATGGCATCGCCAACAAGGCGGTGCTGAAGGCGAGCGAAGGGACACTGAACATCATCGACATCATCAAGAACGACTGGGTGCAGCTCATCGTCAACACACCGCTCGGACAGGTCTCCCGAAAAGACGAACACGCCATCGGCCGTGCAGCGATGGAGCGCAAGATTCCCTTCATTACTACCATGTCCGCGGCCGCCTCTGCGGCGAAGAGCATCGAACAAATCCGACAGAACAAACTTACGGTGCGCAGCATCCAGGAACACCACGAGTTAGCTGCGCAGGGCGGCGAGGCCAACCGCGTTGAAACGTTGGAAGATTGCACCCGCCTGGTCGAATACATCAAATCATTCCAGATGTAGGCCGGCCGGTGTGGGCGCGGACGGTGAGGCAAACAACGCGGCAGGTATGACGTGTACATCCTCGGCATCTCGTGTTACTATCATGATTCTGCGGCCGCGCTGATCAACGACGGAACAATCGTTGCCGCGGCGCAGGAAGAGCGCTTCACCCGCAAGAAGCACGATTCGAATTTCCCCACCAACGCCATCCGGTATTGCCTGGCGCAGGAGCATATCACTGCCGCCGATCTTGCGCGCGTAGCGTTCTACGACAAACCAATCCTCAAGTTCGAACGCATCCTCGAAACCTATCTTGCGTACGCACCGCGCGGTATTTCGTCATTCCTCATGGCGATGCCGCTGTGGCTGAAGGAAAAACTCTGGACCCGATCGTTGATCGAAGACGAGCTTGGATACAGCGGAACGGTTTTTTTCCCGGAACACCACGAATCTCATGCCGCCTCCGCATTCTATCCATCGCCCTTCCAGCGCGCCGCGTTCCTGACATTAGATGGTGTGGGGGAATGGACGACAACGAGCTACGGTGTTGGCGAAGGGAGCAAGCTGGAGATTCATGCCGACCTGAACTTTCCCCACTCGCTTGGTCTTTTGTATTCCGCCTTTACCTACTTCACAGGCTTCAAGGTGAATTCCGCCGAGTACAAAGTGATGGGTCTCGCGCCGTATGGCGAACCTAGGTACGTGCAGACCATCTATGACCACCTGATCGACCTGAAAGAGGATGGTTCGTTCAAAATGAATATGGAGTACTTCGACTATTGCGCTGGTCTTCGGATGACCAACGGAAAGTTCGCTGCGCTTTTTGGCGGCCCGGAACGAGCGCCGGAATCGAAGTTGACACAACGGGAAATGGACCTGGCCCGGTCACTGCAGGAAGTGACGGAAGAGATCATGCTAAGGATGACGCGCCACGTGCACAGAGAAACGGGGGAGGAGAATCTTGTCCTCGCCGGCGGTGTGGCGCTTAACTGCGTGGGCAATGGGAGAATCCTGCGGGAAGGTCCGTTCAAGAACATCTGGATTCAACCGGCTGCGGGCGATGCCGGTGGAGCTCTCGGAAGCGCCTTGTATGTGTGGCATGCATCGATGGGAAACCCGCGCACTGTTGACCGGACAACAGATGCCCAGCGCGGCTCGTACCTCGGACCCGAATTTTCCGACGAGGAGATCCGGCAATATCTCGACACAAACGGGGTCGTCTACCGGAGACTCGATCGTGAGGAGATCCCGGAGGTGGTGGCCGACCTGATTGCACGGGAAAACGTCGTCGGGTGGTTTCAGGGGCGGATGGAGTTCGGACCAAGGGCCCTCGGTAGCCGCAGTATCATCGGAGATGCCCGTTCGCCAAAGATGCAGTCGGTGATGAACCTGAAGATCAAATTCCGGGAATCGTTCCGTCCGTTTGCCCCATCGGTGTTGCGTGAGCGGTTGTCGGAATACTTCGAAATGAACACCGATAGCCCGTACATGCTCCTTGTTGCACCCGTGAAGAAAGAGAAGCGCCTCGCAACCACAGCCGAGCAGGAGAGTCTGTTCGGCATTGACAAGCTGAATGTGCCGAGATCCGAGATACCGGCGGTTACCCATGTGGACTATTCGGCCCGCATCCAGACCGTTCACAAGGAAACCAACCCGTTGTATTATGAGCTCATCGATGCATTCTACAGGAAGACAGGTTGCCCGGTTATTATCAATACGTCATTCAACGTCCGAGGCGAGCCGATTGTCTGCAGACCCGACGAGGCATTCAAATGTCTGATGAGGACGGAGATGGACTACCTTGTCATGGGGAGCTTTCTTCTCGCGAGGAAGGAACAGAAGAAGTTGGAGGAGGATTCAGCTTGGATGAAGGAGTTTGAGCTTGACTAGAAAGACCGCGATACAGGCAACCCCAAAGGAAGTGAGGAGGTTCGGCATCCTCTTCGCCGTGATCTGTTCAATCGTTGCGCTGTACCTTGTGTGGAAAGAAAATCAGCTTTTGCCGTACTTTGTTGGAGGAGGTGGCTTCTTTCTCCTCGCGGGATTCTTCGGCCATTCCATCCTCCGGCCCATTTACATCGGATGGATGAGGTTTGCGTTCGTGCTCGGTTGGATCAACACACGCATTCTGCTGGGAGTATTTTTCTATCTCGTCCTAACTCCCATCGGGCTTGTCCTGAGGCTAACAGGCAAAGATCTTCTCAGCCTTAAGATCGATCGCACCGCAACGTCATACTGGATCAAGCGCGAACGAAAGGCGTACGACCCGGAAAGGGCAAAGCAACAGTTCTAGAAGAGGCGTTGCTTCCCGACTCCGGTTCACGTACATTGAAGCACCAGAATACATGGCTTAGGTAAGGAGACAACAGATGGGTGTCGGTAAGAAACTTGGAATTGTGGGGGAGTTGTGGGCATTCATGAAGGTTCGGAAGAAACATGAAGGTTCGGAAGAAATGGTGGCTGGGCCCGATCGTGTTCATGCTGTTGTTGCTCGGGCTGTTGCTGGTTTTCACGCAAGGGTCAGCGTTGGCGCCGTTCATCTACACGTTGTTCTGATTCATGCCGATGAGTGTGGAAACTGAGCCCGGGTCGGAAGACAGCCGGGCTTTTTTGTTTACAGGAACCCGTTATCCCGATACCATTCGTACGCCCTGCGGATTGTTACGTCGAACGATGTTGCAGTGTAACCAAGTTCGCGGATTGCTTTTTCCATGGTAAACCAATTGCACCTGCCTGCTCCCGCAACAAGATCACGAGTCAGCCAGGGACGCCGGTTCACCAGAGTGGCAACCGACTCGACAGCCGCGGTAGCTCCCTTAAGGATCGGGATTGGAAGCTCAGCAATGTGGGCGCGCCCACCGACGATTGCCGCGGCTCGCTGAAAGATGTCCTTGTGGGTCAGATTCTCACCC
>JAERML010000165.1 GCA_016844425.1 Bacteroidota bacterium | reverse complement strand
GCTAATGTTGCGCAGCGCCTGTTTCTGGCCGTAGAACAGATTCAGGTCGCTTGTTCGTATTTTGAAGTTCTGATCGATTTCCATTCGAATCCTATTGCGCTTTCAGCGCCCGTATTCGCGACCGGAGAAAGATGGCGGAAAAATTCAGCATAAATGTCAGCAAGAGAAGCACCAGGGTTGTTGCGTACTGAATCCCCTTTGTTGCATCCACATTGGTGGACTGCGTGGACATGATGTATATGTGGTACCCGAGCTCCATGAACTGGTCAGAGACGCTGGTTGGGAGGTGCGGAAGAAAATATGCCGCCCCTGTGAACAGGATCGGTGCCACCTCACCAGCACCTCTGCTTACCGCGAGAATGCCTCCTGTAAGAATACCGGTAATTGAATTCGGGAGAACCACTTTCCAAATCGTCTGCCACTTCGTTGCACCAAGCGCGAGGCTTGCGGCACGGAGATCCTGCGGAACCGTCTTGATTGCTTCTTCAACGGAAACGATCACGACCGGTAGCGTGAGCAGAGCCATGGTCATGCTCGCCCAGAGGATATTTGGCTGGGCCCAACGAAGCTCCACCCCATCTGTCAGCAGGCTATCCATCCCGGATCCGACAAACTGCACGAAGAACCCAAGGCCAAAGAGTCCGAACACAATGGCCGGCACTCCCGCCAGGGTGTTTACTGCGAAGCGGATGGACCGTGCGAGCAAGGACCGCTGGCTGGCATACTCACTGAGATAGACAGCGGTAACCGTGCCTACCGGAACGCCTGCAACGGACATGATCACAACAAGCAAGACCGTCCCCACAATCGCAGGAAAAATCCCTCCCTCTGTCATCCCCTCGGTTGGAGGGGAAAAGAGAAACTCCCACGAGATGGTTCCCCACGCACCGGCAACGATGGTCCACATGACGAACACCACCATCGCGATTATCTGATCGAGAATGCGGCTATGGCTGTCAGCGAGACAACTGATGTTCCGATCAATTTCCTTTGCAGTCTCATCTCAGAGCCCCCGGAAGCGTTTGAGGAGCCGTTGGCGGATGAACACCTCGGCAGCGGCGTTCAGCGCAAATGTGAAAATGAACAGGATTGAACCCAGCAAGAAGAGAACATTATAATGGGTGTCGCCAAAAACCACCTCCGCCATCTCTGCGCCTATGGTTGCGGACATGGTTCTCACCGGCTCGAACAAGCTGGCCGATACGAGCGCCGCGTTCCCTGTTGCCATGAGGACGATCATCGTCTCGCCAAACGCGCGCCCGAACCCAAGCAGCACTGCTGCAAAGACGCCGGGGGTCGCGGCCGGAAGCGTGACAAAAAGTGCTGTCTGCCATTTCGTGGCTCCGAGGGCAAGGCTTGCCTCTGTCATGTAGCGCGGAATTGCCGTAATGGCGTCTTCGGAAACAGTGAAGATGATTGGAATGACGGCAAGGGACATTGCCACACCACCGACAAACGCATTCAACCGGTACTGGTACCCGAAGAACTCCTGCATCAACGTGGCCATGGTGACGAGCGCAAAGAACCCTATCACGACAGAGGGAAATCCGGCGAGAATTTCAATGGCCGGTTTCAGAATTTCCTTTGACCATTTGGGGGCGAAGGAAGAGGTGAACAACGCTGCAAGAATGGCCACGGGCGCCGCAATCAGGATCGCAAGCATCGTCACCTTGATTGAACCGACGACCAGTGGCACCATGCCGTACTTCGGCTCAGCCGAAACCGGCTGCCATGTCGTGGATACCAGGTTGGCCAGAGAGGCATGACCCTCTCCGCCGGCAGTCTCCACCGAGGTCGATCGGTCCTGCCCCGCATCGAGGTTCTTACTTGCATCGCCGAGGAATTCCTCTCCGTATGTCTCTTGTTCTTCCTGCGGCTGGGCCTCCATTGTTTGCGTGACTGGTTCCTCCTGAAAGAAAATCGGCGCAGCCTCACGGAAGACGAAGATGAAGATCATCACGATGGTGGCAAGCGAAATGAACGCAATCGAAGTGATGATCTTTTCTGCAAGAAACTCGTTCAACCGGAAACGCTTGCGCAGGTCGGCCTTGTTCATCAACCTTCGCGACCCGGGTTGCATCACAGTTCCCCCTGGAGATGCAAGCGTCGTCCCGTTCTCTGCGAGCGTATCCTCTGCTGTTTCGCGCTTCAACACCACAGTGGTGTCCTCAGAAATTCCTCTGCTGCGCATAGAGTCCCTCGTTGCTCATAATATGCCCCGATCAATCCACTCTACCGTATGGGGAAGTAGCCTACCTCGTTGACAATCTTCTGTCCCTCGTCGCTCAGGATCCAGTCAATGTAATTCTTCAATTCGCCGGTTGGCCGGGCCTTGATGTACATATAGAGGAATCGACTGATGGGGTATTTGCCGGACTTAATATTCTCCATAGTTGGAGAAAGGGCTTCGGCTCCGGGGTCCTTCTTGACCTTCAATTCCCGAATCCCCTTTCCGTACGCAGCTCCGCCATAACCGATCCCGGCCTTATCTTTTGACACCGCGTTGACCACTGCTGCGGTACCAGGCATGTTCTGGGCTGCGGCGGAAAAATCCCCACCCATCAGTATTTCATCTTTGAAGTAGACGTAGGTGCCCGAGTTGTTCTCCCGACTATACAGAATGATCTTCTCGTTGTTTACCCCTACCTCCTTCCAACTGGTGATCTTCCCAGTGTAGATATCCTTGATCTGTTGCATCGTCAGCTCGGTGACGGTGTTCGCTTCATGAACATAGATGGAGAGCCCATCCAACGCACACTTGATCTCAACGCCACGTGATCCGTACTTCTCCTTCAACTTGTCCCTCTCACTGTCCTTCATCGGTCGGGAGGCGTTGCAGATGTCCGTCGTCCCGTTAATCAATGCGGAGATTCCGGTGCCCGATCCTCCGCCGGTAACCTGGATGATGACGTCAGGATGGGCAGCCATGTACCGTTCGGCCCAGCGCTGGCCAAGGATGACCATGGTGTCCGATCCCTTGACCGTAATTTTCTCTTTTGCAGTGAGTGATGAGATGCCGGCGAGCAGCCCCATCGTCATCACAATTATTGTCCGTTTCATCTGTCTTCTCCTTCGTGAGTTGCTGCAACGGCGCAAAAATCACCGTATCGGAAAATATCCCACTTCACTAACGATTTTTTGTCCTTCATCCCCCAATATCCAGTCGATGTACTCCTTCATCGCTCCGGCAGGACGGTTCTTCACGTACATATACAGGTACCTGGCAATAGGGTAGTTGCCCGATTTGATATTCTCAAACGTTG
The DNA here is from genome assembly GCA_016844425.1 of Bacteroidota bacterium. The sequence goes on along the minus strand of JAERML010000165.1, from coordinate 1,986 downwards.
GTGTGTATCCAGGCGAGACTGCGTCCTTCTTCACCTTCACCTCACGAATCCCCTTTCCATACGCGGCACCCCCATAGCCTATGCCCCACTTGTCTTTTGCGACGGCGTTCACCACCGCCGCGGTGCCGGGCATATTCTGCGCAGTCGGGGCAAAATCCTCGCCGAGGAGTACGTTATCCTTGAAGTAGACATAGGTTCCGGAATTGTTCTCGCGGCTGTAGAGAATGAGCCGCTCGTTCGGCCCACCAACGTCCTTCCAGTTGTTGATCTTCCCGGAGTACATGTCCTTGATTTGCTGCATGGTCAACTCGGAGATGGGATTCGCTTCATTGACGTACAGGGAAAGTCCGTCTTGCGCACATTTGATTTCAATGCCGCGGGTCCCGAATCGCTGCTTCAGCTTATCTCGCTCGCTGTTCTTCATCGGCCGCGAAGCGTTGCAAATGTCCGTAGTCCCGTTGATGAGCGCGGAAATCCCTGTACCGGAGCCTCCCCCCGTCACCTGCACTGCTACATCAGGGTGCGCGGTCATATACCGCTCGGCCCATCGCTGGGCAAGAATCACCATCGTATCCGAACCCTTGACCGTGATAACCTCCTGGCCGAGAACCAGCGATCCGAGGCCGAAGAGGAGGAAACTGAAAACACCAAGTTTGTATATCATCAATCTGACCCTCGTTGTATGGGAGTATTCTTCTAGAACTTGTACTGTACCCTGAACGTGAAGACATTGTCCTTCACATCCCCGGCAAACGGTGCGAGAGGCGATGTGCTCGCAATCGATGTCAACTTCTCATTCTTCGGGATCTCATAGTAAAAAACGAACTTAACGTTCCCGTCCCAGTGGTGAATGAACCCGAGACCCAGCGTACTGTATTTGATATCCGCGACAGATAGATTGTTACCACTGACGAAATCAGTTGCCGTAACAAACGTGTTCGGATCGTAGACGTCATACTTCAGGATCACCTGATTGTTGTTCCCGATGTTCTGCACGAGGTTGACGTACCACCCTGCAAAGTCCCGTTGGTAGACAGGTCCGGTCGCTTGTGTTGCAGGACTAATGGTTGTCTGGCTTGTCCCGTTCGGTCCCGCGGGAGTTGGTGCAGTGGACGTTCCGGGTTGACGGCCGGTGATGTACTCCCCCCGAACCACCAGACCGCCGAGAACCGGAACATCATAATAGAGTTGCACATCCAATCCAACATAACGACGGGGAGCACCATCACCAAGGTTCGTCGCCGAAGAATCAAGGACGAATCCCTTCGTTCCCGGCGCAGACTCGCCATTAGTCCAAAGGTACTTTGTTGCATTCCGGACATTGCCAAGGTATCCGGACAGGCCCAAATCCACTGCAGCGTTCAGTTCATCCAAAGGGAATTGCGTCACCACTTGCCCGATGACGTCTTTGAAGTTATCGAACTCGTTGGACGCGGGACCCGATCCATTGAATATGCCAAGTTCAGCCCGCAGAAAACTGAGTGGGCCGATCTGAGGCGAATAGAATAGCTTCGCACCGAGATCGCGCTCTCCGGGGAACAATGTCTGGTACATGCGAGATTGCTCCGGGGTTTCCCGACTTCCCGATGAGAACGACATCTCATACCCGAAGGGACGGTAAAACACACCCATCTGGAACCCGAACGACTGCGTCCAGGGTTCGATGACAGACAGGTACGCGTCCTTCATGGTCACGCCAGTCTGAATAGCATCCAACTCCACCACAAATTGAGTCAGAACGTTGTCGTAAGCGATCTTGAGCCGTGCGCGGCGGACCTGGAACATCTTGTTGGTATTGGGGGGAAAACTCCCGCCGGAGAATTGTGCAGTTCCGCCATTGAGATCTGTCAGTCGGAATTGTGTCTGCATGTAGCCCGATATCTTGATCTTGCGGAGGGCGTCCACGTAGCCTCTGTATTCCATTGCTGACTCTCTCTCACCTTCCACAACGCTCTTCAGCTCCTCCAACTCTTCCTTCGACGCGGG
>JAERML010000164.1 GCA_016844425.1 Bacteroidota bacterium | reverse complement strand
GCATCAAAGGACACCGCGTACACGCCAGGTTCCATCGTCCCATTCACCAAGGATGCGACTTCTCTTCCCAGCAGATCGAACACCTTAAGAGAAACAGTGGTTTGGGGTTTGAGGGATGGGATTTGGTATTTGATTCTCGTTGTTGGGTTGAACGGATTGGGATAGTTCTGAGAAAGATTGAATACTATCGGCCGTTCTCCCCCCCGAGTTACGCCCGACACCGGACCTGAGTACACAAACTGAAACGTGTCCTGGCTGGAAACGCTCGTGAATTCATCCTTGATCCAGACATGCCATTGATACGATTGGCCTGGTAGAAACCCGGGCAAGGCGGCGACAGCCAGTTAAGTGTCCTGTGCCTTTAACAGTGTGTCGATCCCCGGGCCCCAGATGTGAACCTGGTAGTAGTGCGGATCATCCGCCTGCACCGCCGCCGACCGCCACTGAAACATCTCCGGCGATCCGAAGTCGAGTGAATCGCCGTCGGGTGGTGCGAGGAGCGGTGAGCGTGTTCGCGCAGCAAGTGCATTGAATGTGAATACATGAAGCCCCGTTTGCGTGTCCGATGCAATCCACCTTCCGGAGGGAAAATATGGATAGACCCCCCATGCGCCGGCATACGAGGCACTTGTCCCTCCTCCGGTGTACGTATTAAAGGTCCCTGCGCTGGCAATAGCGAGAGGGTTGTGTACATCGCCGACAAACACGCCGGACTTGTAGTGGGCAACATAAACAAAATCGCCGCGGACGTGCACATTATGGATGACGGTGGTAGGAGAAAACGTGAACGGCACTTGTTGCGTTACAGTTGGAAGATTCTGAAGGTCCCAGACCTTCATGTTTTTCGCGGTGGTGCCAACCTCATCGCTGGTCAGTATATATCGTGCATCTTTGGTAGCCCAGACGTTGTGCGTTCCGGAGCCGGTGTATGTCACCTGAGTGATCGTCTGTGGTGCAGCCTTGTTGGCAAGCGAGGCAATGTAAATTCCCCCGCTTAACGCAGCGCCGTACAGGGTATCGTTGCGAACATAGGTATCGTGGAAGTAGACAGGCGCATAGACACCGATGAACGCGGGGTTCTCGGGATCGGCAAGACTCAGGATGACTGTTCCACCAACAGGTGTATTGGCTGAACCATTAAGATAGAGATAGCCGTCAGCAACGGTGACGGTGTGATTGCGGGAGACATTCATTCCGCCGACACTGGTGACGGAGCGTACGAGCCACGCGGTGTCGGGAAGTTGGCTCAGGTTGATGATCTGTACACCCTGGTTTCCCTCACTCACAACATACGCGCAGTGTCCCCAGGTCTTGATCTCTTTCCATTCCGAGTTGACCCCGGGAATGTAGGCAACTTCTCTGATTGGAACTACATCGAGATCGATGATCGACGTGCCGGAATGCGCACCAAGAAGTGCATACTCATGGCCATCAGGTGCAACGTAACCCCAGCAACTTGCGAAGTAGAACCCGTAGCTTCCCCCCGGGCCACCGTGCCGCGCATTTAGTGTATCGATCCGCGAAACGCCATTCTGCGTGAAGGCAGAAGAGACGATGAAAAGAGTGAGAGGAAGAACCTGCCATAGAACGCGATAGACGTTTCTCACGGACACCTCGACGTTGTAATGATATGGGAAAGGACAGAACCGCTGCGCAGCGGTTGATTACAATTTATATAAATCTGTTCCTGTAGTCAATTCCGATTCGGAGGTCTTAGGCCTCAGACCGGACAAGACAGCGGGCGTTCTTGTAATTGAACCGTCGCAGCAGCGAGCAGTACACTGCCTGCTCTTTCCGGCAGGCGCCAACAGCGTCGACCGGCGCGAATGATGCTTGGGTACAGGAGAAGTCGCAAAACAGTGGCAGCACTTCCTGCGTTCCGGCAGGCTTTGTGTTTCGCCGGGTTCGTGGTCGTGCCTTCACGGATGTCCATCTCGCTTGTTGGGAAGTATCTGCATTTCGCCAAGTGCATCACGGAGCCCCGCATCTGAGCGGTAATGGACCCCTTTCATTCCCAGTTCCTCCGCAGCCGCAACATATTCATGAGTATCGTCGATATAGACCGCTTCCTCCGGAGAAACGGCAAGCTTGCTCAACGCATCCCGGTAGATTACTTTGTCCGGCTTGAGGACATGGACTTCAAAAGAGAGCGTGATACTATCAAAAAGGGGAAGGACGTCCTGCCTGGTAATGTGTTCCTCATAGTCCCAGATATTCGTATTGGAAAGAAGTCCCAATTTGTAGTCCGGCTTCAGTCGTCGGATAATCTCCGCCGTGCCGGAGACCGGAGTAAACTTCTGTGTGAAAGCGCGCTTGAATTCCTTCTTGGACATGGTCAATTCTCCTGCCTTCACCATCCCGAGAAAAAACTCGTCCGGCTCCACGAGCCCAGCTTCAAACCGGGTGAAGAGATCCGTGGATGCGAACATTGCTGCCTCGAGATCTCCCAGGATCTTCCGGCTATAGGGTGCAAGCGCTCGCAGGACAATCCCCACATCGAACGTGCTGATAACGTTGCCAAAGTCAAATATGACGGCGCGGATCATCAGTTTTCACTTCAGCAGAACCATCTTCCTGACGCTGACGAACGACTGACTGCCGATTGCCGGCGTTGCCTGAAGCCGGTAGAAGTAGACGCCGCTCCCCACTCTGTCCCCGAAGCTGTTTGTGCCGTCCCAGCGTGCCGTATATACGCCCGGTGCTTTCGGTTCATTCACAAGTGTCGCAATCTCTCTCCCCAGCACATCGTACACCCGGAGGCTTACCACTCCGAATTCCGAAATTCGAAATCCGAAATGCGTCGTCGGATTGAATGGGTTGGGGTAGTTCTGGGACAGCGAGAACTCTCGCGGGAAACCGCTGTTCTCATCCACACCGACAAGAATTGTGTCCGTACCACCGAACTGGTAGTACCGTGCAGCAAACTCCTGCAGAAACTGGTTGGTGATATTTCCGTCACGGATGATGAGTGTGTTTTCGTTGTTGGCATTCTCGGCCGAACTGGACCAGTTGTGCGAGCCCGTTATGGTAACCGCGTTCCAGTACGGATTCTCCGCATCGACAATCCCGTATTTGTGATGCAGCAGGCCGGAACCGGTTTTGAGGTGAAGGTCCACTCCCTGCGAGAGGAGGAAGTTGTACTGTGACCCCTGGTCGGTGTTGTTGTCCACCAGGCCGCGGACATCCAGCCCCAGGTTCTTCTTAGCCAGGATCGCGTTGGCGATGTCCGTGCGTGTCAGCGTTAACAGGGCAAAGGCAACGGAATGCGCCCCGCCGTTGATGACGGAGACGATCTTTGATGTTGTCCTGTCACTTGGACTGAAATAGCTCTCCACTCTCTTTCCCCCGATCACAAACCGGTGCGGGGTGTTGTCCGTCTTGCGAACACCGAAGCGAGAGATGCCGGCGTTCGGGACATCGGCGCTGCTTCCCCACATCTCGTTAAACTCAAGTGTGTAGGCACCAACCAGGGCAGCGTCCTGGATCTCCACCACGTTCTGATAGTCGCTTGTTGTTCCCGGGTCCGTCGGATTCCAGGAGCCGGTCCAGATCCAGACGCTCTCCGGCGCCCCGCCGCGTCCATCGATAACGAAGAACTTGTTATGATGAAGTCCCACACCGTTATTGATGGCGTCGAATCTGTCAGTAATAATCGGGATGCCTGCACCTGCAATGGTGTTATAAGCCGAGGTGTTGCGGTTGTCGTCCTCGCAGATCACGCGCACCTTCACACCCCGGTTCTTGGCATTCACGAGCGCCGCAGCGATCATACCTCCAGGAGTGCCGCTCAGACTGTAGAGCGCTGCATCCACAGACCGTTGCGCATTGTTGATCCTCGGGATCAACCGTACAATGAAGTCCTCGTTCCCTGCCGCCGGTTGGAACCACGCGAGGCTGGTGTTGACGCTCTTGTTGAAGTACACGTTGATCTGTCCGGTTGATTGGACCGGTGATGCTGTGCTCGCGATGAGTGTCGAAGCTGCACTTGTATCCGGGCCTGCAACAGAGAAGGCCTTGATATAGTAGACCGTTGCCGGATCGAGGGTAGTCAACGCAATTGTGTGGTTCGTTTGCATTGTATCGTTACCCAGAACACCGAGCTCCAAGGCGGGGGTTCTTCCGTAAAAATCGGCCCGGAGGAGATGATGTCCGACAACGACCGCGGCATGAGCTGGTATCCACCGATGTAAGGAGGAGCGGTGACAAATTGCCCGACCACGCCCACGACATCGAATGCGCCCGGAGGTATCGGTGCTCCAACGAGGTTTGTGTTGTTATCGACACGGAGCTGGGTGCTGCCGCTCGGGTCATTCAAAGGATAGTTGGTACCGGCCGTCCAGGTCCCGCCACCGGTGACTGTTGCGTTGTTGATACGGACAAGCCGGCCTTCGTATACTTCCAATCCTCCCACCCCATCGCTGAAGATCTGGTTGGCTGTTGCAACAAGCGGTTCGACGGTATTTCCCGTGCTGAGAATGGAATGAAGAATGGGATTGACGATCTCTGAGAGCCCTGAGAACGGTTGAACAAGTCCCGACACTACAACTTCATCGCCAAGCGCAACTGAGGTGGAGAATGATGATCCGAAGATTGCAAAGCCGCCGGAATTGTCCTGGATATATGATGGACCGCCAAATTCATTCGCAACAGTCACGACACCCCGGACAGTAATGAGAGAGTTCAGCAAGAGTGGGACGCCTAGTGAGTCGTTGGCCTTTGCCTCCGCGATCGGAATGGGAAGACCGAATACAACGATCCTTGGTATGGGAGAGACATCCGCAAAGAAATTTACCCTTGATTGCACCCGGAATGGATAGATCGATGTGTTCTCAGATGAGGTCATGTTGGCCAAGGTGATCACGGTTGAGTCAGCAGCAAATGTCACATTGGTGAAGTACACCGTGTCGCCTGAGACGGTATTCGTCGCTGTCATGTTAGTGAAGCTGACGTCTGAAGGAGAGCGCGACCAACCAAAGGAGGTCGGGATGATGATTCTCAGATCGGTGACTGCGTAGGCCGTATCGGGTCGGTATGTAATGATGATGGGGCCCGTGACGCCACCATTGAGAGTGTCCGGCTGAATCCCCGCCAAGCCAGACCCATCCGCTCGTGATCGGAGACTACTGATCCAGGCAGCATTTGTGGGAGTGTTTCCTACACTCATTGTTGTGGTGGAATCGTTGAATGCCCAATTCGAAGTCAGTGTCAACTCTGGAGACGAATCCTCATTAAACGAAATGCTTCGGCTGCTGTTCAATGTACCGGAGAAATGTACCTTGGGGGCAGGAAGGCTCCCCGCGTTTGCT
>JAERML010000025.1 GCA_016844425.1 Bacteroidota bacterium | reverse complement strand
GAGAGGTGTGAAGGGAGATCGGGTCGAGGGAACCATTGTTGCTGTCGACCTCGCGCTTGGTAAGGTGACGATCCGAACACAAGCGGGTGAATTTGTTCCAGCTATGACGAACTCCAGCACCAAGATCGAGCGGAACGGATTTCACGCGAGGTTGGCAAGTTTTCAGATAGGTGATCGTGGCCAGGCAAGATTCAATCCGGGCACGTTGCTCGCGTACAAAATCGAAGCGACTGGTTTGTAAGCGGCCTTATAGGGAGCGGCTCTCTACGTGCCGCTCCCGGTGTTTTCTCGCAACCAATGCCCCCCGCACTTCATCCATCATCTTCCGATTTTCTTCCTCACCACGCTCTCGGCACTCACCGTCATCTTTCTCTGTTCAACAGGGTGGAAAGGTTTCCCACAATCAATGTTGTTCCGGTGCCGATGACTGTAAACCAGGTCCACGCCACCCACGCTTGAGAGAATATGACCGCCATGACGGCAATGCCAGTGAAGAACCCAATCAACGCATCGCGCTGGGTCGGTCGTTTGAACAGTGTTCCCAGCAGGAACGTTCCGAGCAACCCTCCGTATGTGACCGAGGCAATGCTGAGCGCAAGCTCCACGAGGGCCTTCGAGGTATTGCTGATGAAGAAAATGGCAACGCCGACCAGGATAACGCACCACCCAAGCGAGATCATCCGCGAGAGAAAGAGATCCTTCCTATCCGTGTTTCCTTTGCCGAAGTACGGCTTGTAGATGTCGTTCATTGCAGCGGAGGCGAGGGAGTTTACAGAGCCTGAGAGTGTGGACATCGCTGCAGCGAGAAGCCCGGCGATGATGATCCCGAGAGTGTGGACATCGCTGCAGCGAGAAGCCCGGCGATGATGATCCCCGAAAGACCGCTGGGCATGCTCTCGATGATGAACTTCGGGAATATCTCGTCTGCTTTCATCAAGCCAAGCTTCTCCACTGGCAGAGCACCGTAGAACAAGTACAGCAACAGTCCGATTGCGAGGAAGATTGCGAACTGGATGATGATCACGCCGCCGCTTCCAATCAAAGCGCGTTGGCTGTCCCGCAGTGTCTTCACCGTTAGCAGGCGCTGAACGATGAGCTGATCGGTGCCGTGAGAAGCCATGGAAAGAAAGGCGCCACCGAGGATACTGCCGGCCAGCGTATAGGGTGTTGCAAAGAACTCTTTGAAGGAAAGTGAAAACCCGGGGTTCAGTATAGAGAGCTTCTCTTCCGGGATCCGGACACCATCCGCCGGCAGATGATTGAGGATGACGACCATCGCAACGACAGCGGCGGCAAGATAAATGAACATCTGCACGACATCGGTCCAAATTACCGCCCTGACTCCACCGATGAACGTGTAGATGAGTGTCATCGCAGCCATCACAAGGATCGAGACGATATAGACGTGCTCGTTCGGGACGTCCGTGAAGGTCTGCCAGCCTTTGAGGAGAATTGCGAGGGGAATGGCGGTTGCAAACAAGCGAACTCCGTCAGCAAGAACACGGGTAAACATGAATGTCACGGATGCAACATTCCGCATATCCGGGCCAAACCGGTTGGCAAGGAGCTGATACGCCGTTGAAAGTTCGCCCTTTGCATATGCCGGCAGAAGGATAACGCTTACCACCACGCGGCCCAACAAGTACCCGAATGTAATCTGGAGGAAATTCAGATTGCCGGCGTACGCAATGCCGGGGACACTGATGAAAGTGAGGGTGCTTGTTTCTGTGGCGACGATAGCGAAACAGACCGCCCACCAGGGAATGGTTTTGCTGCCGAGGAAATAATCACGGATGGAAGTCTGTTTCCCCCCCGAGACAATACCCAACACCGCCATGCCGATCAGGTAGGCAACGACAATGACGTAGTCAACCGTGGTGAAGCCCATTCAGAGTCCCGGGTGAGGGGAGTATGGGTTAGTGTTTGGCGGAGTGGGTGGCTTCCTGGATGTCGAACACGCGGTCCAGCATGGAAATCTTCAACAGTCCGGAGACTTTCTTATGGACGTTGACCAGCTTCACCTTCCCGCCGTGCTCTTTCATCTTCCTGTCCGCAATGAGAAGGGCGCTGAGTCCGCTGCTATCGCAGAACTCCACTTCGCCGAGGTCCACGATCAACGTTTCCAGTTTGGGTTTGCACAGGATCAGGAACTCACCCTTCAACTCTGGGGACACTGAGGAATCAAGTTTCCGTTCCTTGAGCGTCAGGGTGACCGACGATCCGTTTTTGTGGGTTTCAAATTTCATAGTGTCACCTCCGGCTTAGAATCTCTGCAGGCACTGCACCAGTCGATCATAGATGAGCTTCGTGCCGAGTGTTGGATCAGGCCTGATCAGAAGATTATAGAACATGTCCGCGCGCTTCCGGACGAAGCCGACACGTATACGGGCATCGCTTGCTTTACAAATATACCCTGAGGGGAGCACTAAGTCAAGGTTAAGGTCGATCGCGAGGTCGTACGGTTTCTTCCGGACTCGCGCGATGATATCCCTGTGCGGCAAGTAGAAAGGGGAGATCTCCGCCGCGAGGATATGGATGAACTGGGTGCGCGGCAGCAAGCGCATGACCTCCAGTCCGTGATCGCCGGTGATGACAGTGAGATGCTCTTCCTGAAACTTCTTCTTCAGCATCTCGAACACCGTGACCGTGGGAAGAAGGTTTGTTGGATTCAGAGGCATGATGACCAGCGCGCTGCGCGCCGATGTCACCGCGTCAGTAAAGCGAATTACGCGGTCCCGCTCCTTCCGGAAGCGAAATCGAGCGGTTTGCCATCCAATCGAAGTACGAAGCCCCTCTAACATGCTAGCGAACCATGGTGTTGAATTCTTCTTCAGAAATGACGCGCAGACCGAGGGTCTTTGCTTTTGTCAGTTTGGAGCCGGCATCCTCTCCCGCAAGAACGAAGTCCACATTCTTGCTAACCCCCGCGGCGATCTTACCGCCGTGGCTTTCGATCATGCGTCGAGCCTCGTCGCGGGTGTATCCAGGCAATGTGCCCGTCAGGACAAAAGTTTTTCCGGATAGTTTCCCCTTGGTGCGTGCCGGTGGTGAGGCCATGGTGACACCCGCGCTCTTTAGTACGCGGATAATTTTCTTGTTATGCCTTTCATGAAAGAATTGAGTGATGCTCTCGGCAATTCTGGGCCCGATGGCGGAAACAGTCTGAAGTTCCTCTTCAGAGGCTGCTTGCAGTTTCTCCATAGAAGGGAAGCTTTCCGCAATCACCTGTGCAACGCCGGCGCCCACATGCCGGATCCCCAGGGCGAAAATGACGCGATGAAACGGTTGCTTCTTGCTTCGCTCGATTCCCTCGAGGAGGTTCTGCGTGCTCTTCTCACCCCACCGGTCGAGTTCCAATAATGCCTTCTTATGGTGATGAAGGGAATACAGGTCAGCGTAGTTCTTAACAAGGCCCTTGCTCACCAGTTGCTCCACAGCGGCTTCGCCCAACCCTTCGATATCCATTGCTCCTCTGTGGGCAAAATGCTCGATTCGGCCTTTCACTTGAGCGGGACACTCGCTGTTCTCACAGAAGTAGTTTGCTTCTCCTTTCGGCCGGTGGATCCTGGATACACACTCCGGACAGAGGCGGGGCATCTCGAAATGAATTGTTCCCCGCGGTCGCTTCTCCCATACCGCTCCGCTTACCTTTGGAATGACATCGCCCCCCTTTTCCACGACAACGGTATCGCCAGGGCGGAGATCAAGCTCTTGAATGTAGTCAACATTGTGCAGAGTTGCGCGGCTAACTCCGCGACCGGGGTAATGGTCCCGATCCTTCCGACCTGAAGTGAAATTCCTTTAAGTACTGTTTCAGCCTTCCGTGATGTGAACTTAAACGCAATTGCCCATCGCGGACTTTTGGCAATGGCGCCGAGGGTCTCTTGGTGCTTCAGCATATCGACTTTCACTACCGCGCCATCGATATCGTACGGAAGAGAGTCACGTTGTGCTTCCCACTGCTTCCAGAACCCGATCACGTCATCGATGGTGGTGCACTTCATTGTATGGTCGTTCACGGGCAGGCCGAGTTTCTTAAGCCGCTGGAGATTATCGTAGTGACTGCCAAGTGTTGCATCGGGTGCAAGGAGCCCGTAGGCAAACATCCTGATGGGCCGTTTTGCAACGACACGAGAGTCCTGCATCTTAAGCGTTCCAGCTGTGGCGTTTCTTGGATTGATGAAAGCTTTCTCCTGCAATGCAGCACGTTGCTCATTCATCATCTCAAACTCATCGCGGTGCATGAATGCCTCTCCCCGAACGGTAATATTCATCAATGACCGGTCGGTCGTCCGGAGGCGAAGGGGAAGCGAGCGGATAGTTTTGAGATTGTGGGTAATGTCGTCTCCCTGCACACCATCGCCCCGAGTTGCGCCCTGAATGAAGATGCCATTCTCGTACCTGAGCGAGATTGCCACTCCATCGAATTTCAGCTCTGCCACATAGATAGGCCGCTCCCCTTTCAACAATTCACGCACGCGTCTATCAAAATCCCTGATTTCCTCTTCTGAGTATGAATTTGCAAGACTGAGCATTGGAGGGTTGTGGGTGACGGACGGAAATTCCTTCGTAGGTGCACCGCCGACTCGCTGGGTCGGTGAATCAGGCGATCGCAAGTCAGGATAATGCGCTTCGAGTTCCTGCAATTCGCGCATCAACGCGTCGTATTGCTCGTCGGGAATGGTGGGCGCAGCGAGGACGTAGTACCGATGATCATGGTCGTGGAGCTCTCGCCGGAGTTGCTCCACGCGCTGAATGACTTTTGCATCGGGCCTTGACATGAGCTGGCGGCGTGTGACGGGGGATGGCATCCGTTTATTTCTTGGCGAGAAGGTCACGCGTGATGGTCATGTTGCGCATGACCGAACCCCGCTTGCCTAGCGTCCCGAGCGGCTTCTGGTTCAACGTGAACTCCACGGCAGTAGGTTTACCAACTGTGAGGACAAACTGCTCCTTCGCTTTCCAGGAAATGCGTGTGTTGGGCCGGAGCAAATACTCACGCGGTGCAGCTGCATCGATGGCAAGTTGCATCCAGACCGTATCGGTGGTAACCGCTCGGAGCGTCAGGCTGTCAACCGGTGCTTTCGTGCCACGAGTGAGCGCGGCTCGGACAGCCCGGATGGAATCGACACCTTCCCGGGCCTCATTGTCTTTGATGACGGCATCAAAAGACGTCTCCGTGGTAACCGGAGACTCTGAACTCAGGAGGTTCCAGAGAGTTATGCCAAGAACAACAGCAAGGATTCCCAGGATGGCGAGTTTTGCGGACTGGGGGTTGATGGGTTTACGTCGCTCGGGTGCTTGACGTGGCTCAGGTGCGGGAGTTACCACGGTGACCGGGGCTTGCACTTCTCGGGGAACCGGAGGTCGTTCTGGATCGCGGGGTTTCTGCATCTCATCATACCTCTTCATGATCTCTGCAGGGTCAAGCCCGACAAAGCTCGCGTATTCCCTCATGAAGGCGCGTACATATGTTTGCGGAAGAATGTCGGTCTTTCCCTGCTCGATGGCGCCGAGAAAATCAATATTGATCAATGTTCCGTCGGCAATGTCCGCCAGGGAAAGTCGCTTTGCCTCGCGAGCGCTTTTCAGTGCAGCAAAGACTGAATCCATGGTCATCGGTCTCGTTATGATGACGAAATCTGAAGGATGCTTCAGAGCAGGTTGTTGGATTTCGGACTACGTGGCCGTTTCCGCTGCGACACCGCGTGTGTCGAGCACAGTGCGAACCTTGGTTGCCAGGTCCTCTACCTGAAATGGTTTTTGCAGAAACCCGTCTGCCTCTGCGAGCAGCGAGGCAGCCTCGATGGAGTCCTTACCGTATCCCGTCAGAAGGATGACGCGGGTTGCCGGATTAATGGCTTTCAGACCCTCAAATGCCTGTCGCCCTCCCATGTGAGGCATGTTTACATCGAGGAGGACAAGGTCGATGGCGGCTTGCCGGGTAGTATAAAAATCCAAACCCGACTTTCCGTCGTGGACGAATGTTACAAAATAGCCGAGGTCAGAAAGCATGTCCCGCGCGATCTCGCAAACACTAATCTCATCGTCAATGACGAGAATATTCTCTCGCCCTCGCGGAAGACGCTGTCTGCGTGTACGCGCTGAGGCCTGCGCTGCGGTGGCACCGCGGGGGAAATAGATGGTGAACGTTGTTCCCTGCCCCACTTCGCTCTCGAGATTGATGAAGCCGCCATGGTTCTGTACGACGCCGTAAAGAACGGAAAGTCCCAATCCCGTCCCATTGTCTTTGGTTGTGAAGAATGGCTCGAAGACCCTGTCGCGAACGTCTGTGGCAATCCCGACGCCAGTGTCGGAGACAGAGACGGCGATGAAGGCCCCCGGCTTAACGGAGGCAAACTGCCGCACACTATGTGCGTCCGCTTGTGTAATGGATGTGGCAATGGTGAGGGTCCCACCGTTGGGCATCGCATCGCGCGCATTCAGAAACAGGTTTAGCAGTGCCTGCTGGATCTGACCGTCGTCTCCCCGGACACTGGTTCGTTGACTGGTCAGGTTGGTGACAACGCGGATCTCCTTTGTCACGCTTCGCTCAAAGAGATGGATGGTCTCTTTGATGATAGCGTTGACGTCAACAGGTTTGATCTCTGTCTCCGTCTTCCGGGCAAAGGTGAGGAGCTGGCGGGTAAGGGCCGAACCTCGCCGGGATGCACTGACGATGATCTCGACATACTTGTACAACTTTCCCTTCTCCGTGATCTTACGGCGCATGATGGAGGCGGAGCCGAGGATTGATGCGAGGATGTTGTTAAAATCATGAGCGATGCCGCCGGCCAGGCTGCCGAGGCTGTCGATCTTCTGTGCGTGAAGGATCGCCGTTTCCATTTTCTTCCGTTCGCTGATGTCGCGGGCAACGATACGCGCATTCACTGTCCGTCCGGTATCGTCAAACACGAGCGTGGAATTGAGAGTGACATAGATCGCCTCGCCATCCTTCCGAACCATCTGTTCCTCGATGTCCTTCAGCCCGCGCCCTTCACTGAACATCGTCCCAAGCAGTTCCTTGACGGGAATACGCCGGTCTTCCACAAACAGATTCTCGAAGGGTTTCCGGAGGATCTCCTGCTTGCTGTACCCCAGAATATCCGCCCCCGTTTTGTTGAAGCCGACGATCGTGTGATGTCGATTCACGCTCAGATAGATGTCCGGCGCGTTCTCAAAAAGGTCGATATATTGTTGCTCTGACTGCTTCAGCCGCTCGAACAACTGGGCGTTGTTCAGAGCGACACTGATCTGATTGCCAAAGGCCTCCATCAGTTCTGCTTGCTTTGTCGTGAACATATCGTACCCCTCGCCGGCAACGATCAGGGTGCCCCCAACGCTCTCCTTGCCGCGAAGGGGAATTGACGCCCAGAACTGGATGCCGAGGAGCTTCAGATCGGGGTGAATGAGACCAAGGCGCTCATGCGGCTGTTCGCGCTGAACGCGGGGCTGGTGAAGCCAGGTGGAGGGGGACTCCACCCCTGCGGCCATGCTCAGGGCAAGAAAATCCGCGGTTGTTCCCTTGGAACTCTTCAGAACAAGGGTGTTCCCTTCGAGCATGTAAATCCAGCCATAGTTAGTGTTGAGGAGCTCGGTGACCTTCTTCAGTGCAGCCTGAAGGACTTGGTCCAGTTCCACCACACGATTGACTGATTCTGCGATGCTATTCATGGCCAGCAGCTGCCGTCGTTGCTCGTCCAACTGGCGGCTGTACTGAAGGGAGAAATATACACCTGCAAAACCAATCAGGCCGATGGTAAGAATACTGATGAAATCCATCAGCCGGGGAGATTGTCCGGTGAGTACCATGGCGATGATGATCGTGGTCATGGAGACGATGACGCCCGTGGATGCGACGACCTGTGCCTGCTCGACCAAGCCTAGGCTCTTCACAAAGCGCTGGACAATGTATAACGGGTTCCTCATGCTCTCGCAATGTACGAAACGATGCTTTTACATTCAATTACACGGCGAAGCGGTCGCAGCAAAAAGAAACAGTCCCGCCTTTGTAGACGGGACCGTTCAAGGAAAGGCCCAAGAAACTAGATAGGATGTTACATTCCCGGTGTCGGTGCCATTACTTTAGGCGCTGCCTTCTTCGGCAAGATGGCTTCCTTGCAGGCTTTTGCCACACGGAACTTCACTACCGTCTTCGCCGGGATCTGGATAGTCTCACCTGTCTTAGGATTGCGCCCGAGTCGAGCCTTTCGGTCAACCAATACCACTTTGCCAATGCCTGGGATCGTAAACGAATTCTTTGCTTCCTTGTACGCGAGCTTCGCAAGTTCCTCGAACACTGACGCCGCGGATTTCTTCTTCATGTCAAACTTCTTTGCAAAGTGCGCGACGATTGCCGACTTTGACATTGCCTTGCCCATTGGACCTCCTTGTGTGTTGTTGGTGGGGAATCGTACACCTGTCTGTCGCCAGAGAACCTGCGGTGCGACATTTCGATGTGAAGATAGTACATTCTCCACAATTTTCAAACAAGAAAATCAAAAAGATGCTGGAATGACAAGGTCTTTGTGTGGTCATGCAGGTTTCGCACAGGAAAACATTGAGAATTTGCGACAGCAACTTTGCCGGTCGGAAGATCGGCTCGAAGAAGGACCCGGTGTAATTCTCTGTCATTGAACGGGTTAGCAGGAGCGAAGGCCCACGTCGGACTATAGCCAGTCTTCCGAAGAGACCACCTCGACGTCACCTTCGGCATTGACAAGCTCAACCGGAGATCGAGGGAGAGAAGTGATGAAAACGCGACCGTATCGCTTGGTGAGGACGCGGGCATCGAGAAGAGTGACCAACCCCGTGTCGGTGGTTGAGCGAATGAGCCGGCCGACACCCTGACGAAACTTGAGGACGGCTTCCGGCAAGGTATACTCGAGGAACGCGTTTCCACCCCGCTGCAGAATCAATTCAAGGCGCGCCTCGATCAACGGATGGTTCGGAACAGCAAATGGAAGTCGCGTGATAATCACGTGTTCCAGCGCCTCACCAGGTACATCAACGCCCATCCAGAAACTCTCCAGACCAAAGAGAACGGAATGGACATCTTTCTTGAACATCTGAAGGAGAGCATGTCGTTGCTCCGCGGCACTCTGTACGAGCAGATGAATCCCCCGTCGCTCAAGATCTTCTGCCACCGCTGATGCCATTGCCCGCATCAATTGTGAGCTGGTGAAGAGCACCAACGCCTTGCCTTTGGTTCTGTCAATACTTTGCACTATCCACGCCGGGAGTTGATCTACGTATCCTGGTGTATCTGGCTCGGGAATACCCCGAGCAAGGCAGAGGCGCATCTGTCGGGCATGGTCGAATGGCGAATCAAGAATTACACCTCGTACACCAAAGGCACCCATGCGCTGTTGGAAGTAATCGAGCCGGCCGTCAACGGCGAGTGTTGCGCTCGTCATGATAACGGATGATCCGTCGCGGAATAGCTTCTGACCTATTTTTGTGGAAATGTCTGTCGGCGTCGCGCAGAGCTTGACGCTATCGACTTTCTTTTCCCCGGTTTCCACCCAATAGGTAAAACCAGCGTCGTGTTGATCGAGGAATTCATCGATGAGGACATCCGCCTCCCACAATGATCGCCGAACCGCTGCGAGTTCCTGCCGTGTCAACTCTCTCTCAATCGTATCCTCTGCACGTTTCACTTCGGACTGCAATTGGAGCAACAGTCCGTGCAGGCTGTTCGTTACAAGACCCGCAGAACGAATCCGAACTTCAGCCCCCGGCCCCCTCGCACCCGGAGATCGCAGTGCCATTGCTGCGCGCTGGATCTCTTCAAAGAAACCAACCGCCGCTCTCTCCACTTCGTGACAGAGTTTCTTGAGGCGTGGCCCTTGCTTTGCCAATAACCCACGTTTCGTTCGGGGATTGTAAAGTCGGTGGAGGGCCCAAAGAACCTGGGTGCTGGAGAGAGTCTTGCCGAGGCCCGCGCCCGCAATTCCCTCGAGGGTATGGGCTTCATCGAACACCACAAAATCATTGTCAAATAAGTACTGTTCGTCGGTTTCCTGCAGTGCCATCAACGCGAAAAAGAGCGCATGGTTCATGATCACAACGCGTGCCGACTTGACCCGGTCCTTGACCATCTGAAAGAAGCAGTCCTGTTTGCAGATCCGAGAACTGCAAACTTCCTTTTCAGAGCAGACCATACTCCACAGCTCCGGTGAGGGGACAAATCCCAGCGACTCCATGTCCCCGTCCACGGTGGTCAGCGACCACGCATGGATACGCTCCAATTCCGTTGCCGCATCCTCACCGAACATCGAACTGGTGGACGCCATCGCATTCCTCAAACGAGTCGTGCAGAGGTAGTTGCGCCGCCCTTTAAGGAGGACTACGCTGCAGTCCTTTCCAGTGATCTTTTTCGCGAGCGCGATGTCTTTGTAGAAAATCTGCTCCTGAAGGTTCTTGGTGTGTGTGGAGATGATCGCCTTTCGGTTCTCTTCTGTCGCATGAAGGATGGAGGGGACAAGGTACGCGAGTGTCTTGCCGATGCCGGTGGGGGCTTCAATGATGAGGTGCTGGCGGGCGCACAGCGCCTCCGCGATTGATGTGGCCATCACTTCCTGTTGCGGTCGATGTTCGTATCCCTTTTGCAGTGCAAGTGCACCGGATGGAGAGAAGATCTTTGCAGCTCGTGAAGGGAGATCGATCATTCTCATGATTGGAGATTGCAGGGAGGAAGCGGAGACGCACTTCAAGCGCGTCCCATGTATTCACACATCAATGAAACAACACATCCCTTGTTACGCGAGGGCAGTCCTGACAATCTCATCCTGCTCCGCAGTGTGCACCTTCAGTGAACCCGTGGCGGTACTCGCACTTGCCTTCCGTCCGACGTAAACGAGTTTTTGTCCTGGCAGGAGTTGGTCGGTCAAACGCGGTTGCAGGAAGGTCCACGCGCCCATGTTCTTCGGTTCTTCTTGTAACCAGACAATTGTACCGGTTTTCTTGTACTTCTCCAGGAGCGAGGAGACCCGCGCTTCGGGATAGGGGTAGAACTGCTCGATGCGAGCAATGGCAATATCATGGTTCTTGTGCAGGGTGGCTTCTGCGAGGAGATCATAGTACACTTTGCCGCTGCAGAGCACGAGCTTGCGGGCACCCGACCCATTAGCGTGCAATAGAGGGTCGATGACTTCCATGAATGTCCCGTGTGTAAGATCATCGGGCGTGGAGACTGCCTTCGGATGGCGAAGGAGGCTCTTCGGTGTCATAATGACAAGGGGTTTTCGTCGGTTGTCCCGCATTTGACGGCGAAGTACGTGGAAGTACTGGGCCGGTGTCGAGCAGTTGCACACCTGGATGTTGTCTTCGGCACACAACTGAAGGAACCGCTCGAGTCGCGCACTCGAATGCTCGGGGCCCTGCCCCTCATATCCATGGGGAAGAAGGAGCACAAGGTCACACGGTTCCTGCCATTTGGCTTCCGAGCCTGCAATGAATTGGTCGATGATTACCTGCGCACCGTTGGAAAAGTCGCCGAACTGGGCCTCCCAGAGCACAAGTGCAAGGGGATCAGCGACGCTATAACCGAACTCAAACCCGAGAACGGCTGCTTCAGAGAGAAGACTATCGTACACATTGAATGGCGCCTGCGTTTCCATAATGCTGTTGAGCGGCACATGTTCCTTCCCACTGGCGGCATCGTAAAGCACCAGGTGGCGTTGACTAAACGTTCCTCTTCCGCTGTCCTGACCGCTTAGCCTGACAGGCGTTCCTTCGAACACCAGCGACCCGAAGGCAAGGGCTTCCGCGAACGCCCAATCAATCGAGCTGTTCCGTTCCAGTACCGCCCGTCGTTCGTCGATGATCCGGGAGAGCTTCGGGTTGAGGGTGAAGGCAGCAGGGACCGTGGTAAGAGCACGGACGACCGCCGTGAGTGTTTCATTGCTGATGCTTGTCGTTCCGAGAGGCTGTGCGGCAGCAAGTGATTCTGGAGAAACAGCGAGGGGGACATCAGGCTTGAAATGCATCTCCCTTTTCTGTGCCGCCTCGAATGCACGTTCATATCGCTGTTGGGAATCCGCATTGATCTGGTTGAGCTCTTCTTTTGTTAACACTGTTTGTCGCAACAGGCGGTCCGCGTAAAGTTGCCGAACGGAGGGATGCTGACGGATCTTCTTGTAGAGCAACGGCTGCGTATAACTCGGTTCATCGCCTTCGTTGTGGCCATGTCGCCGGTAACAGAACATGTCAATGACCACATCCTTTTTGAACCGTTGCCTGTATTCGAATGCCAGCTTTGTTACATGAACCGCGGCCTCTACATCGTCACCGTTGACGTGAAAAATCGGTGCCTGTACCATCTTCGCAACATCGGTACAGTAAGGGGTGGAACGTGCGTCATCGGGTGAGGTTGTAAAGCCGATCTGGTTATTGATAATGATGTGAATGGTGCCGCCGGTGCGGTAGCCGCTCAGTTGCGAAAGGTTTAGTGTTTCGGCAATAATCCCCTGACCGGCGAAGGCGGCATCACCGTGAATGAGAATAGGAATGATACGAAGCCGCTCGTTGTCTCCGTGCCGGTCCTGCTTGGCGCGCACGATCCCCTCAACAACTGGATTGACCGCTTCCAGATGGCTCGGATTCGGCGCGACGGAGACAGTGATTTTCTTCCCTGTCATCGTCCGATGTTGGCCACTTGCCCCGACATGATATTTTACATCGCCGGATCCCTGCGTGCTGCTCGGGTCGACATATCCCTCAAACTCGGAGAAGATCTTGGCCAGTGATTTCCCAATGGTGTTGGCGAGAACGTTCAAGCGGCCGCGATGCGCCATGCCGATGACGACCTCCTTAGCCTCTTGTTCGGCGGCGTGGTCGAGGAGTGTTTCGAGTATCGGCATCAACGTTTCGGCCCCCTCCAGAGAGAATCGTTTATGGCCGATGAAACGCGTATGTAAGAACTTCTCCAGCCCTTCCGCGGCTGTAAGCGTACGGAGGATTTGTCTTTTCTGGTCGACGGTCAGATCGCTTCTGTTGCGTGAGGGCTCCATCCGCTCTTGAAGCCACTGCTTCTGCACGGGATGCTGGATGGACATGTACTCTACACCGACCGTCCCGCAATATGTCTCGCGCAAGATATTGAGAATGTCGCGGAGCAAAGCTTGTGGCTTGCCACCGATGCCACCCGTAAGGAACCGCCGGTCGAGGTCCCACAGGGTCAAACCATAGTATCCGGGATCAAGCTCAGGGTGATTGTGGGGTTCGTCGACGAGTGGGTCGAGATGTGCAATCAGGTGGCCGCGGACCCGGTAAGCGTTGATCAGTTGTAGGACGCGTGCCTGCTTTTCGATCTGATCGGT
The DNA here is from genome assembly GCA_016844425.1 of Bacteroidota bacterium. Next base: position 898 of record JAERML010000025.1, on the reverse strand, counting down.
TGTTTGAGCAGCGGCGCCGAATGCGGTTTGCTGGTCGGTGGACCATCGTATCGGCTCGTAGGGAATCTTCAGGTCGGCAAAAAGGAGGTCGTAGAATTGGTCCTCGCCGAGCAGGAGCGCGTGGATGCGGGCAAGAAACTGGCCGGACTCGGCACCTTGGATGACGCGATGATCGTATGTACAGGTCATCGTCATTGCCTTGCTCAGCCCGAGCATGGAGAGGGTTTCGCCCGACATGCCTTGATTTTCCGCGGGATAGTCGATCGCGCCGGTTGCCACAATGGCGCCCTGCCCCGGCATCAAACGCGGAATGGACGCCACCGTTCCCACGGTTCCTGGGTTGGTCAGTGTGATGGATGTTCCCTGGAAGTCTGAGGGTTCCAGCGCGCCTGTTCTTGCCTTCCTGACGATCTCATCATACGCGGCGACAAACATGGCAAAGTCCATTGCGCCGGCGTTCTTCACGTTCGGCACAACGAGAGAGCGGGTGCCATCCTTTCTCGTCATGTCAATGGCAAGTCCGATGTTGATCTCCGGACGGTGGGTGCGGTAGGGGACACCTTAAACGCGGGCAAAAGACGCGTTCAACGTCGGCGCATCACGCAGGGCGCGAACAATTGCCCAGGCGATAACATGAGTGAAAGAGATCTTACTGCCGTTCCGCGCGTTCAGATGCTGATTGAGAAGTCGCCGGTTCTCTTCCAGGACTTTGACCGGCAGTGTGCGGATGGAGGTCGCGGTGGGAAGAGAAAGGCTCGCCTCCATATTCTCCACGATCTTTGCTGCGACGCCTCGAATAACCGTTGCTTCCTTGCTGAGTTGCATCGGTGCAGGGACTTCGTTTCGAGAATTCTCTGCTTTTGAGGATGCGGTTTGTGGCGATAGAGCGGACGAACCT